>NZ_JBHDYC010000006.1:0-232262 GCF_041894845.1 Natrinema sp. H-ect4 | reverse complement strand
GGTGGCGTCGGGCAAAGGCTTTAGTCGTGCCAGAGTGTACCACACTGGCGATGGTCCACGCGTTCATCATGGTGAAGACCGCCGCCGGGAAGTCCGAGGGTCTGCTCGCGGAGATTGCCGATCTGGAGTCGGTCGCCGGCGCCCACATCGTCGCGGGCAACTACGACATCATCGCGGAGGTCGACGCGTCTGAGGTTTACGAGGTGCTTCAGGCCGTCTCCTCGAGCATGCAGGGACTCGACGGCGTCACCGAGACGAAGACGTACATCGCGATGGGCTAACGGTACCGGATCTGTTGCACATTCTCCGCAATCTCCGTTGTCTCGCGTGTTCTCGCGGACCCGTGTAGCCGCCGGACGCGACCGTCGTGGAAATTCACTCGTAGTCTCCGAACTCGAGCGTTACGCCGAACTCGAGCGTCGGTCGACTCTCGGTCGAACGAATACCGTGCTAGTCGGGGGCAAACTTATTCACCGGGGCGAGCGTACCCCTGTCCATGCGGTTCGTCATTATCGGGGCCGGACGGGTCGGGCTGCGGACGGCGCGCGTCCTGCGCGACGAGGACCACGAGGTAACGGTGGTCGAACGCGACGAGCCGACGCTCAGACGCGCCCGCGATCAGGGGTTTCCCACCGTCGAGGGCGACGGCTCTCGCGAGGATATCCTCGAGGAGGCCGGTATCGCGGCGGCCGACGCCGTCGGTGCGCTGACCAGCGATCTCAACGTCAACTTCACCGCCTGCATGATCGCGAACCACTATGGCTGTCGGACCGTCATGCGGATCGACGAGGCCTACCGCGAGGGAATCTACCGCAAGTACGCCGATCAGGTTGACGAGATCATCTACCCCGAGCGGCTGGGCGCGATCGGCGCGAAAAACGCCCTGCTCGGCGGGACGATCCGCGCCATCGCCGACATCGCACCGCACCTGCAGGTCGTCGAACTCACGATCACCGACGCGGCCCCCGTCAACGGCTACACGATCAGCGAACTGCAACTGCCCGCGGACGCAACCGTCCTCGCCTTCGGCAAGCGCGATCAGGCGCTCGGGATTCCCGACGAGGACCTCTCGCTCGACGACGGCGACCGACTCGTCGTCCTCGCGGACTTCGACGTCCTGAGCGAGGTCCGCCAGCTTCTGGTCGGCGAGACGCCGAAGCGGGCGGCCGCTAACGCCGACGGGGGCTCGAGTTCGGCGGCGACGAAGCTCCAGCGCGGGACGGAGACGGATTCGGATTCGGATTCGGATTCGGGAGGTGTCAACTGATGGTTACAGCATTCGTCATGATCAAAGCGAACACGGGCGAGGCGGATCGACTCAGAGACAGCATCGAATCGATCGACGGCGTTCGATCGGCCCACATCGTCGCCGGCGATGTCGACCTCATCGCGAAAGCGCAGGTCGAGTCTCCGGCCGCGGTCAAGGAAATCGCGGCGACCCGCATTCAGGCTATTGATGGAGTCGAAGACACGCAGACGTACATCGCGATGGACTAAGAACGAAATTTTACTCTGTGGTCTATCGCGCTGACGGCTTCGCCGCACAGCGCGATGTCCCTCGGTGAAATTTCGATCAAACGCACTCCTCCTTCCCCGCTAGCCGCGCGAGCGCGGCTTCTGGGTCAGTCGTCGGCCCGCTCGCTCACCCTTCGGGTTCGCTCGCGGTCGTACTCGTATAACAGCCTGCCCTCCCCCGAGTCGCGCGGCTCTCGCATTTGCTCGAGTCGCGCTCCCGGCCACTGCAATCACATGTCCATACCCGTGTGAGGCGGCAACACAGCAAAGGGACTTATCACCCAAGCAGGGTATCGAATCAATATGGTGGAGAAGAAACACAAGGCGATAATCGGGGTCGCGATGGTCCTTCTGGGACTCGCTCAGGCGAGTTCGTACGTCGTGCAACGTAACTTGGGATTCGCGATCTTCGGACTTCTCTACTCCTGTCTCGGAATCGGATATCTCTGGGCTGAGGTCTATGCGGTCGACCGGTAGTTGCAAGCGACCGACGGAACAGTGATTTAGTTACCGATGGCCCATTCCTCGGCTGTCGCATCGACGAACGAGCGGTTCGAAGAACCCGAGTGACGCCGTTCACCGAGCGCTTGGCGCTCGGGCCGACGACTGACCCGAAGGGGAAGGAGGAGTCCGTTTAATCGAATTTTTGCCGAGGGTGCGCCGCAGGCGCACCCGTGGTTCGAAAGGCGCTTAGCGCCTTTCGTCATCAAGCGAGACCTTTGGTCTCGCAGACATCGCGAATTCTGGCGGGACCGTAGTCCCGCTGACCTCGCGGGAGCTTCGCTCCCGCTTAGCTCCGATTCGCTCAGTCACGAGAGAGCGAAGCTCTCTCGAACGACAGCGCAAAACTTCGATCTACATCGGCATGCCGCCACTGTTCCCGTCTCCGTCCCCGTTCGCGGCCTGCTGGCCCCTGCTCTGGGCGTTCTCGAGCAGCGTCGCAGCCTCGCCGCGATAGTCGTAGCCGGGGATGATCCCCTGGGCGAAGGTGCCTTCGACGTACTCGATTAGCGCCTTGGCGTCGTCGGCACCCTCGCCGGCGTCCCACGCGGTGTACTCGAGGCGAACTCGGACCTCGTCGGCGTCGCGTTCGATGATGGGGTCGTCGTGCGTGCTCGTGCGGGCGACCGTAAAGACGTCCTCGAGGCGGCGCTCGAGGGTCTCGAACCAGCCGTTTTCGACGGGGGCCGCGACGACCTCGTCGGCGACGGCGGCGTCGAGCGTGGGGAGGACGACGGTGACCAGAAAGCGGCCGTCGCGCTTTCCCTCGGCGTCGTCGGCCGCGACGGTCGTCTCGAAGACGGTCGTCGTGAGGTCGTAGCCGTCGTCGGTCCGGGCGAAGGCGTCATGGGACTCGAGTTCGCGTTCGACGGGAGTCGGGAGATCTGTCATTGTCCGTATCACGGGCGTGGCGGAAAAGGATGTTACGTTGTGGTGATCGCGCTGGCCGAACGAGAAGTCACTGTGGCAGTGCCCGGCGTCGGCGACTCCAGTAGTCGTCGTTGGAACCGTTTCACGGGAAGTAATCCGTTGTTATCGAAAATGAACTGCATAACTACAGGGGAAACCGGATACTGTCCGGGGTATGAGTCTGGATAAACACGCGGCAGAACGTCGTCGCTTCGCTCACCTCCTCGGAACGGACGGCGACCACGGCTCCGGCCTCCCGATCGGTGGCCGAGACGCCGACGACGAGTCCGAGGAGGATGACGATGACGACCGCGATCTCGAGCGTTCGAGCGACGGCGACGCTACGAAATCTCGCGCTCGTTGAGGAACGCGTCCACTGCCGTCGCGACCTCTTCGAAGTCTTTGACCGTCAGTCCGTCAGTGGTGACGAAGACGCCCTCGCTGTCGTTCGTCACGCGGATCAGAAAGCCGTTCTCGAACACGCGGATGGTGTAGTCGTAGGCACCGAGCTCCGAGCCCTCGTAGGCGGTTTGGGTGGTCTTGAACCCGCGCCACTCGTGGCCGATAAACGTCGAGAGATCGGCGTCGCGCTCGAGGTCCTCGCGGAGGTAAACCTGCTCGTAGTCGTCGCGCGTGAAGTAGGTGACCGAACGGAGGCTGTCGCCGATGGCCGTTCGGCAGGTCGCGACGATCTGCTCCGACGCCTCTGACGTGAGTATTCCGGTCGGCATAGCTGACCAGTCGATCCCCGCGACCTTAACGACGAGGGATAGTCTCGGCGAGGTGAAACTACCGGCGGTGACGGCCGAAGTCAGCGGCCCGGGACGGAGTCGTCATTGGTCTCAGACAGCATCCGTCACAGTCGACGTCTCCCGCAGTCGTGGCTGTCGCTGCCGGTCGAAGCCGGCTCGTCTACACCTGTTCGATCGCCCGATCGAGGTCCGCGATCACGTCGTCGACGTCCTCGATCCCGACCGAGAGGCGCACGAGGTCGTCGGTGACGCCGCCGGCCAACTTCTCCTCCTCGGTGAGCTGTTGGTGGGTCGTGCTCGCGGGGTGGATGATCAGCGTCTTCGCGTCGCCCACGTTCGCCAGCAGGCTCGCGAGGTCGACCTCGTTACAGACCGTCTCGGCGGCGTCGTACCCGCCCTTGAGGCCGAACGTGATCATGCCGCCGTAGCCTCCCTCGAGGTACTCGCTGGCTTCCTCGTGGGTTTCGTGACTCTCGAGACCGGGGTAGTTGACCCAGTCGACCGCCGAATGTTCCTCGAGGTACTCCGCGACGGTCATCGCGTTGTCGCAGTGCTTTTCCATCCGCAGGGGCAGCGACTCGAGTTTCTGCAGGGTCGTCCAGGCGTCGAACGGCGACTGCTGGTTGCCCAGATCCCGAAGCCCGCGGGTCCGGGCGACGACCGAGAAGGCCATATCGCCGAACGTCTCGCGGAAGTTGACGCCGTGATAGGCCGGGTTCGGCTCGGTGATCTCGGGGTAGTCGCCCTCCTCCCAGGGGAACGAGCCGCCGTCGACGAGGATCCCGCCGACGGTCGAGCCCGCGCCGTGGATCCACTTCGTCGTCGAGTTCCAGACGAGGTCCGCGCCGTGCTCGAGCGGCCGGCACAGATACGGCGTCGCGAACGTGTTGTCGACGAACAGCGGCACGTCGTGCTCGTGGGCGATATCGGCGATACGCTCGATGTCCGGCGTGATGAGCGCGGGGTTGCCGATCGTCTCGAGGTGGACGAACGCGGTGTCGTCGTCGATGGCCTCGGCGTAGGCGTCGTAGTCGAGCGTGTCGACGAACTTCGTCTCGATGCCGCGCTTTGCGACGGTGTGGGTGAGGTAGGTGTAGGTGCCGCCGTACAGCGCCGACGAGGAGACGATGTTGTCGCCGACCTCCGCGAGGATAAAGGTCGCAAGGTCGAACGCGGCCATTCCCGACGAGGTCGCGAGCGCGCCGACGCCGCCCTCGAGCGTCGCGATGCGCTCCTCTAACATCGCGTTCGTCGGGTTCATGATCCGCGAGTAGATGTTGCCCATCTCCTCGAGACCGAACAGCGCGGCGGCGTGGTCCGTGTCGTCGAAGACGTAGGACGTGGTCTGATAGATCGGCGGTGCGCGGGCCCCCGTGGCCGAGTCCGGTTCCTGGCCGGCGTGGACGCTGTTCGTGGCGAAGCGGTGCGTGTCCGAATCAGAATCGTCGCTCATACCGGGTATAGAAACCGGTATACGGTAAAGTTACTGGACGAACCGGTTCGGCGTACCTTCATTTAATGGGGGGCTTTGCGTCCCGACCAGCGAATCGGGCGATCGATCGAACGGACGAGGCCGATCGCTTTCGGCGTCTCGGCCGGTGTCTAACAGGAAGCCGATCGGGAGGCGTCAGCGGGACCGCGCGAGCAGGGCGGCCCCGAGAACGGCTATCGCACCGATCGCCGATCCGGCGGCGAAGCCGGGAATCGGTTCCGACGAATCCGACCTATCGGTTCCGTCTGGTCCATCGGATGCAGTCCCGTCCGCCGATTCGGTTCCCTTGTTCTGTGACGAGGCGGCTTTCGGTCCGTTCTCGCCGATGGTGAGCGTCCCCGACTCGAGCGCCGGCTCGATGCGACCACCGTCGTCGGCGTCGACCTGGGACTCCGCCACTCGCAGCGTCGTCGAACCGGTCGCAGTCTCGGTGGCGTTCACCTCGACGGTCGCGAGGGTGACATTGGTCGCACCGGGCGTCACTTCGCCGGTGAGGTCGGCGGCCTCGACGGTCACCGATCGGCCGTCGGCGCTCGTGATCGGCTCGGTCGTTAGCCCGTACGCGTCGGGATAGCTGGCGTTCGAGACCGTCGCGGCGTCGCCGGACAGCTCGAGCGTGACCTCGAAGCCGGCGAGGCCGTCCGGCGCGTCGGTGAGCGTGATCCGGTGTGTCGCGGTGGTCCCAGGCTCGACGGTCGAATCGGTGACGACCAGCGTACTCTCGGCCGCTGCCGTCGCAGTGGTGTCCACACCGGAGACGGACGGCGCCCCCTCGCTCGCGGCCGCGATCGGTGCCGGAAGGGTTGCCAGACAGACCACGAGCCCGACGACGAGAGCTGTCACCGTCCGCCGCCGTGATCTCGGCCACCCGATCGAAGCCGACTCGTCAGTTCGGCTCCGCCGTGCGGTCGTGGCCGAATCGGCGTCCGGTCGTTCCATCCGCCTCACAGCTCGTCGTACAGTTCGTCGATGTCGTCGTAGTCGATGCGGCCGTTCTCGTTGAAGTCGTAGGCGTCGGCGTTGAGCGTCACCGAGTCGTCCTCGATGTGATCGAACAGCAAGACGACGTCGTTGTAGTCGAGTCGGCCGTTGCCGTTGCTGTCCTCGAATCGGCCGTCGCCGTCCGGATCGGTTGGTGCCCTGCCGGAACCGCCCGGCCCGCTACCGATCGGCGGTGGGCCGGTAACCACCACGCCGGGACGGCGCTGGGGTTCGATAGCGGCTCCGTCGTCGTCGTCCAGCGCCTGCACGTCGACCGTGATATCCGTCGTTCCGGTCCCGATGCCCTCGAGTTCGACGCTCGCCAGCGTTACGTCCATTGCGCCGGGCTCGATCTCGTCGTCGAGATCGGCGAATTTGAACGCAACCGTCGATCCGTCGTCGCTGATCGTCGGGCCGGCGGTGAGTTCGATCGCGTCGTGGTACGTTGCACCCGTGATTTCGGCGACGTCAGTGTGCTCGAGGCTGACGGTGACGCGACCGCCGGCGAGGCCGTCCGGAACCGACGAGAGCGTCAGATCGACGGCTCCCGTCTCCCCCTGACCGACGGCGACGGAGTCGACGTGTAGCGACGTCGGCGGCTCGTAGACCCACATCGCGTCGTTGGGGTACGAGCGGCCGAAGCTTCCCTTGTCCTCACAGAGGAGGACGCGGCCGTCGTCCATCATCATGACGTTGTCGACGTTGATGAGCGAGACGTCTTTCAGGGATTCGGGGTCGCTGCCGTTCGGACCGACGACGACGGGCTCGAGCCGAGAGACGTCGTACCCGTCCTCGAGTTCGGCGCGATAGAGGACGCCGCTCTCGACCTCGTCGAATCGGAGTTCGCCCTGCTCGTCGGTCATGTAGCCGCCGAGCGATGAGATGCCGAAGTAGATGAAGTCGCCGGGTTCGGCCTCGTCGTGGGAGTCGATCCCTTCGGCCTTGTTGAACTCGATGCTCGCACCGATCTCCTTGGCGGCCGCTCGGGTCTCGAGGAAGGGGACGCGGCGAAGCTCTTCGTCGACGCCGTCGGGACCGCGTTCCTCGTACTGAGCCGCCCACTCGACGATCTCCTCGTCGGTGATGTAGTCCCGGTTGCCGTTGATCGCGACTTCCTCATCGGCTTCCGCGAGTGCGGTCTCGAGGTCGTCTTCCCAGTCGGTTTCGGCGTGAGTCTCGAGGTACTCGACCTGCGTGATGTCGTCGTAGTCGGCGATCCAGGACTCGACCTCGGCATTGCTCGCGGTGCCGAGTTCGAGCCACTCGACCTCGAGATCCGTCTCGGCGACCGGCCCCTCGCCGATCTCGCTCGCTTTCATAGCGAACAGCGTCCCGCGAACGTCCATTCGACTGTCGTACTCGGGGATCGGCTCGTCCGCGACGAACTTGTAGATCCCCTTCGCGCCGCCGTCGGAGGCGAGATAGACGGTCCGCTCGTCGGGCAGAACCTCCGGACACTCCCAGGCGGCCCGACCGAAGACGTGGTGTTTGACCGGCGTCGGCTCTTCGGCGGTCGGGTCGGCGATTTCGACGATCTTGCCGTAGCGATAGCGGTTGGGGAACTCGTCGTCGATGGGCGTTCGCGTGTTGCCCGCTTCCGTCCGGTCGACGGGCTCGGCACCGAGATAGTAGGCGAGCTTCTCGACGCCGCTGTTCGCCCAGAGCCCCATCGGCGACCAGGCGTCGTCGCCGAAGATGTCCTCGAGGGCGTCCCCGACTTCGGAGATGTTGGGGCGGTTGTAGAACTCGCTGCCTCCGCGCAGGCCGACGCCGCTGCCCTGCTCGACGATGTCGCTGACCGTCGCGAGCCCGTTGACGCGCGGATGGCCGTAGTCCTCTTCCGCGGAGAGGGGCGTCTCCCACGGACTCAGATCGCCGTAGCAGTTGATCTTCGTGCCGCCGATGTCGCGGAACGCTGCCTGGTTCTCGATCTCGGCCGCGTTCTCGAGGTCGGCATCCCAGCTGCCGTCCGTCCGACTGATCGGCGTCCGCGTGATGGCACCGGGCGTAGTCTCGTTGTTCGTGAAGAGGTAGCCCTCGGTGCCGTCATCGGTCGTCGAGACGAAGAAGTTCATGTCGGGGTTGTGGCCAACGCCCTCGTAGCTCTCGCCGACGATATCGGCGATATCCGTTCCGTCGGGCGTCTCGGGATGGCCCCACTTCTCGGTGCCGCCGTTGATCGGGTCTCCCTCCTGGACGAGGTATGCGTACTCGCCACCCGCCGAGAGCACCTGCCCCTGTTCGCGCTCGGTGCGTGGCGGCTCGAGTTCGGCGAAGTCGTCGTTACTCCCGTTGAAGGTGAACTGGAACCCCTCGAAGACGCCGACTCCGGCCTGATCGAACGGTTCCGGGTTGTCACGACTCGGATGCTGAACGCTGTAGAGGAGTTCGCCCGTCTCAAAGACGAACGGGCCCGTGACCTCCGCGCCTCGAGCCGTCGTCGAGAACCGCTTGATGCTCCCCTCGATGTACGGTGCGTCCAGCGTCTCGTGCTCGTTGGGGCCGTCCTGTGCGCCGGCGACGCCGACCGCTCCAGTGCTGATGGCCGCCGCGACTGACGATGCCATCAAGTTCCGCCTGGTAAATTCGACCATGCAAGCGGAGCAACCCCTTATTAATTAATGAGATTTTATAATAGATACACGTAGAACAGTATAGAACCTAACAGTCTACTGCTGATACTATAGTCGATCGAGCGCTCTAACGACTACTGGTCGATATATAGGCAAACGGTGTGCACCGTTCGGACGATGAGTCCGGCAGTCGGCCAAATCGATGGTGGATGGTTCGACAACTGATCGGTGAATCGATCGAATCGAGTGCAACGGTGGAGCGAAAAAGAGTCGTTCGTGACTGCGGACCGTCGCGGGCCTACTCGAGGCCTCGTTCGGCCGCCTCGGATCGGATCTCGGCGGCACGCTCGCGAACCCACGAGAGGTAGCGCTCGATCTCGGTTGGCGTGGCACCGTAAAACGAGGCGACCCAGTTGACATCCGACCAGGGACACGTGACGAGGTACGCGGCGAGGGTGTCCTTGCCGGCCTGGACGACCTCCGGCGGGACGCCGCGCTCACCGGTCCCCTCCTCGACGAAGCCGTTGACGTCGAAGTAGACGTCGGCGTAGAGGCGTGCCATCTCGAGGTCGTCGAACGCGATCTCGGTGTGGTCGGGCGCGTCGAATCGGTACCGCGGCCCGTCGTTGGCCGTCTCGGACTCGACGATGCGAACGCCGAGAACGTACGCGTCGACAACTGACTCGTCCGCGTCGGTGGTGGAAGTACTCTGGGACATCTGAAGCGGTTCGGACGGAACAACTCCGATCCGAATAGTGAATCTTCGTATGTGTGGTATATACCTCTCGAGACCCGTCCGGTCCGGTACCGAACTCCACGGTCGGTCGGCGACGACCGCGGTCGGACAGTGCGTATCGAGTACGAACCCGACGCCGCACCGCCGGATCAGATGGATCGGTCGTCCGACACCACCGCCTCGGAGCGATCCGCCGCTTTCGCTGACTGCCCGTCTGTGGCCCCCGGGAGGCGAACGGCGACGGTCGTCCCGTCCTCGTCCGTCTCAAACGTGAGCTCTCCGCCCAGCGCCGTGATAGCCCAGGAAACGATCCACAATCCGAGCCCGCTGCCGTGTTCCAGCGATGTCTCCTCGCCGCGCTCGAGGACGGCGAGTTCGTGATCCGGGATTCCGGGTCCGTCGTCGCTGACGGCGAAAACGGCCGTTCGGTCCGGCCCGATACCGTCAAATTCGACTCGAACGCGGGGGTCTGCGGCGTCGCTGTGATCGATCCCGTTCTCGATGAGGTTCGCGAACGCGAGGACGAACAGGTCCTCGTTCGCCCGTACCGCGAGATCTTCGGGGACGTCGATCTCGACGCGTCCCTCCCGCTCGGCCTCGAGGTCGGTTGCGATCGATTCGAGCACGTCGCGGACGGACAGTGATGGGGGCGAATGGCCCGTCGTCTCGATCGCCCGTTCGAAGCTGCGGGCCTTCTCGCTCGTTTCGATCACGCCGTTGACGGTGTTGCGAGCCGTTTCGAGCATGTCCGCGAGTTCGTCGTCGTCGGTCCGATCTGCGACGATGCCGACGTAGCCCCGGACGGCCGTCAGGTCGTTTCGGAGGTTGTGACGCAACACGCGGTTCAGGATCTCGAGGCGCTGTTCGCGTCGCCGCTGGTCGGTGATATCCTGCAGGATAACGGAGTGTCCCACGACCCGTCCCGACTCGTCTCGGAGCGGGGACGTCGAGACCGCGAGCTCCCGTCGGTCACCGCGATCGCCGTGCGTGCGGACGGTCGTCCCCCCGTCGTCGATGGTCAAGCCGGTCGCGGACTCAAGCGGCTCCCCGAGGACGGCGGGTTCCGCGATGTCGAACAGGGCTTCCGCCGCCGGGTTACAGTCGACGATCCGCTCGTCCGGATCGACGACGAGAAATGGGTTCTCGAGGTCTTCGACGGCCGACTGGTCCGCCGTGCGCCGGACCGACGGGCTGTAGGTGAACATGCTGCCGCCGACGAACGCGTAGGCGTCGAAGACTACGTGGGGGAGGAACAAAACGGCGGAGAGGTTAAGCTGGGGAACGGGACCGAGTCCGAAGAACCAGACGAGCAAGGCGACGCCCGGCGGCAGCGTGCTGAGACCGACGGCGAGGGCCTCCCGTCGGTAGAGCGGGCCGTAGCTGACGACCGTATCGAACAGGAGCATGGTCCCCGACGCCGCGAAGACCGTTCCGATCATAATCGCGAAGAACGCCCACGCGTTGGGCTCGTACGCGACCGTCGCCGCACCGAAGACCGGGTCGACCCGAAACCCGCTCCAGACGAGTTCGTGCAGCGGGTTCGTGACGACCAGCCCCGTCGTGAGCGCCGGGACGAGTACCAGCAGGCCGAACCACGGGCTTCTGACGAGGCTCCCGCGACCGGTGTACTCGAGGCCGAAGGCCAGAAACGGCACGCCGGTCCAGACGATCCCGATCCACGTCAGGACCTCGAAGACCCAGCGGAGCGTGGGGTCGAAGACGAACAGTCCGATCCCGTAGGCGAAACACCACAGCGCCTGTGCGACGAGCGCCAGCAGAAACCAGTTCGCCCCGGGTTTCCCGCGGTGTTCGCGCAGATACCAGAGCAACAGCAGGGTTCCGATTCCCGACAGGAGAGAGCCGGCTGCCGGCCACGGAACCGTCCACATCTACTTGAGAGTACGAGTACAGCGCCTTCGGTGTTGTGGCCAGTCGGTTCCGCGATCCGCGCTCGTTTCGCGTCGAACCGGAACCGCTCAATGTGCCCGCTCCACTTACTCGAGCAACGATTCGCCGGTCATCTCGGGGGGGTGGTCGAGGTCGATCACCTCGAGCATCGTCGGCGCGATGTCTGCGAGGGTGCCTCCCTCGCGGACCGTCCGCCCTCCCGCGGTGCCGTCGGGAGCGACGTAAACCAGCGGAACCTCGTTGTACGTGTGCGCGGTGTGGGGGTCCTCCTCGGTTCCCATATCGTCGGCGTTGCCGTGGTCTGCGGTGATGAGGACGTGTGCGCCGGCGTCCTCGAGCGTCTCCACCAGGCGACCCAGTTGCGCGTCGACGGCCTCGACGGCCTCGATCGCGGCCTCGTAGTCCCCGGTGTGGCCGACCATATCCGGGTTGGCGTAGTTGAGGACGAGGACGTCGGGATCATCGCTCTGCTCGCGGGTCGTCCCTCCTTGCTCGCTTTCTCGAGGCGTTCGCTCCGCTCGCGCCTCGCCCTCGATCGTCTCGATCGCGGTGTCAGTCACTTCGGGCGCGCTCATCTCCGGCTGCAGGTCGTAGGTCGGCACGTCGGGGCTCTCGACAATTCTCCGGATCTCGCCGTCGAACTCGACTTCGCGGCCGCCGTTGAGGAAGTAGGTGACGTGGGCGTACTTCTCGGATTCGGCGATTCGAAGCTGGGTTCGGCCCGCGTCGGCCAGCACCTCTCCCAGCACCTGTTCGGGCTGGTTCGGCGGGTAGGCCACGGGGAGATCGAACGTCTCGTCGTACTGGGTCAGCATCACGACTTCTGCGTCCGGCGGGTTCGTCTCGAGTTGCTCGGCCCAGTCTTCGGGCCGAATGTCCGCCAGCATCCGAGTCAATTGCCGCGCCCGATCGGACCGGAAGTTGAACCAGACGACCGAATCGCCGTCCTCGAGCGCCGGTTGCCGGTCTATCGTGGTGGGCTCGACGAACTCGTCGGTCTCGCCGCGGTCGTACGATTCCTCGACGGCGTCGACGGCCGACTCGGCGGTCCACTCGGCCTCGCGGGACACGACTGCGTCGTAGGCCCGCTTCGTCCGCTCCCAGTTCTGGTCGCGGTCCATCGCGTAGTAGCGCCCCGAGACCGTCGCGACGTCACCGGTACCGTGTTCCGCAACGACGTCCTCGAGCGTCTCGAGATACTCTCGACCGCCGGTCGGCGAGGTGTCCCGCCCGTCGGTGATCGCGTGGGTGACCGCCTCGACCTCGCGGTCGGCCGCTAATTCGATCAGCGCGTGGAGGTGCTCGTGGTCGGAGTGGACGCCGCCGTCGCTGACGAGCCCGACGAAGTGGACGCGCCCGTTGTTCTCGCGAGCCTGCTCGAACGCCCCGTTTATCGCGTCGTTCTCCCGAAAGGAGCCGTCCGCGATCGAGTCCGAGATTCGGGTGTACTCCTGATAGACGACGCGCCCCGCACCGATGTTGAGGTGGCCGACTTCGCTGTTGCCCATCTGGCCCTCGGGCAGGCCGACGCGGCGGCCCGCGACCTCGAGCCGTCCGTACGCACCCGATTCCGACAGTCGATCGAAGACCGGCGTCTCGGCCGCGGCGACCGCATCTCTGTCACCGTTACCGAGCCCCCAGCCGTCGAGGACGATCAGCGCAGCTTCCATGTCTGTTCGGATTCCGGCGCGGCCTAACTAGCTGTCGTTGTCCGCGAGATGGCAGTCAGTCGTTCTGGATGAACTCGCCCGAGCAGTCGTACTCGAGTAGTTCGTACTTCGCGATGTCCGGGTCTTCGGACGGGCCGGCTCGATCGGTCAGTCCGTAGATGGTCAGCCGATCGACGCCGGTCTCGTGGGTGGCGTTCCAGCGCCCGCACAGGTGGTTGGCGAAGTACGAGCGGTGGTTCTCGTTGCTGGTGTAGCGCATCGTCGCGATATACTTGCGCCACCGCGAGGTCTCGTAGGTCTCGTCGACCGACGGCGGTCTGTCCCAGTCGACGGCCGACCCGTGGAGGACGTCGGTTTCCGTCCCGTCCTCGAGTTCACCCGGTACGACGAGCCACCGGGCGTTGGAGATCGGGTTCGGGGCGAACATCCGCCAGCTCTGCTCGGCGTGGGCCGTCTCGAGGACCTGTTCGGCGGGGTCCGGGACCTCGGTGTAGTCGACCGCCTGCGCGTTGGCGAGGACGACGAGAACGAGGAAGAGCCACGGCACGACCGTCGAGAACAGGACCCGACCACGAGACGTGATCGCGGCGGGGGAGGGGACGATCTCCCGAACCGATCTGAGCAGTGGGAGCGAGAACTGCGGGAAATCTCGCTGGAGCCGGATCAGGCCGCCGTGGAGTCGCGGCGTGATCCCGACTCGAGTCGCGATCGCGGTCAGGTCGTCCCAGACGGCGGACGGATAGAACAGGAGGAGTCCGGCGACGGAGATCAGTGGGAAGAGGCCGACCTGAATCGTGACGAACATGCCGAGGTGCATGCTGACGAAGAGCGACGCGAACACCGCCCGCCGGTAGCCGACCAGTACGATGAGCAAGGGCGAGAGCAGGATGAGTACCATCCAGAGGTGGGTGAACGCGCGCAACAGCGGCACCTGATCCGCGATGGCGTTGCCGAGCAAGATCGTGAACTGATCGGCCTGAAAGATTTCGACGACCGCGTTCCCCGACATCCACGCGTCGCTTCTGCTCTTGTGGATGGCGTTGGTCGCGTACATGAGCAACACCTGCGTGAGGACGGCCATCGTTCCGACCGAAGACACCGTCACCCGGTCCCGTTCGATCCGGCGAGCGTCGATCGACCACCGTTCTCCGAGCGGGAGGAAGACTCCCCAGAGGAGGAGCATTCGCAACATGATGTCGCCGCCGTTGAGGATCATCGGATTTCGGACGTGCAGCGAGATCAACAGGAGCCACGAGACGATCGTCGCGAGCCTGGTCCGATAGCCGACGAGCACGGCGAACGCGAACACGCCCGCGACGAAAAAGAGGAGAATCTGTGCCCACGCCTCACCGGAGATCGCGTGGAGGGAGTAGACCGACGAGTAATCGGAGAACAGCGCCTCTCGAGGAAGGACGCCGTTGTCGGTATAGAACGCCGTGAGGCTCCGTGAGCGCAACAACAGATCGACGATCAGCAGCGTCCCGACCGCGATCCGGAACGCGGCCAGCGCTCGGAGATCGATCTCGAATCGCTGCTCGATCGCACCTGCGGCCCGATCCAGTGTATCCGTCACTCGATCACGCGCGTTCGTAGAGGTGGCCTGAGACATCGTCTACTATTGACCGTTCGCTCTCGGGTCTCGTACCGACCGGCATAAGTTTGTTGTTAACTGAAACTTCGATTCTCGTCGCCGTCACGCTCGCCGCTGTCGGTCGAAGACCCAAAATAGTCCGGCCGCCGTGTTCCGTCAGTGCGATGACCGAGTCGCGTCCTCGTCGTGTTCGAACGTCGCACCGCAATCGCCACATGTCGTTCCGTTTCCGGGCTTTACTCGCTGTGCGAACACGCCACCGCACTCGTCACAGATCATGTACAGCCGGTGTTCCGGCGTGACGCCGGCTTCAAAGTCGGCGCGGATCCAGGCGTCGCGATTCCCTTCTTCGTAGAGAGTGACGCCGGAACTGTCCTGTCGCCAGTTGGTCGCGCGATCGTCGCGGGTGACGGCTGCCGGTTCTCGCTCGGACATCGAGATAGTTCCGGACTCGATGCGCCCATACATACGTTTTCTGATAGTAATTTACTCGGTCTCGAGTTCCCGTTCGCTCGAGTGGCGACCACTGGCTTTTTGCGGGTCGGGTGGGAGCCACCTGTCATGACGCTCGATCCGGTCCACTTCGACGGCATCGCGCGGCTCGCAGGGCGGATCGATCACGGGACCGACGAGCGCGACCGCCGCGCATTCGCCGAGACGGTCTGGGCGGAGTTCCTCGACCCCCTAGTTTACGACGGACGGACGGTCCTTGAGCCGGTCGACGAGCAGGCGCGACGGCGGGTCGACTGCGAGGCGGTCGCATTGCGCGACCGCGAGTTCCCGACCGAACACGGCCTCGATGCGGGGACGATCAACCCGACAACGTTCAAGAACGGACTCGTCATCGACATCGCGCAGGCGGCGATGAGCACAACCCCGAGCGATCTCGACTGCCACCGGTCGCGAACGACCGTGATGACGGTCCACTCCAACGACGAGACGATGACCGTCGACGAGACGTGGGGGAAGTTCGACGAGGGGTATAGCCGGAGCCGCGCGGTCAAGATCCCGCCGCTGCCCCGCTTTGCCGAGGGCGTCGTCCACGCGCTGGCGCTGTACCTCGCTGAGAGCACCCACGCTCTCGATCACGCCGAAGCGGTCTCGGACCTGCTGGTCCTCGACGGCCCGCTGTACCCGCGGGGCCTGCTGCGCTGGGCAGACCAGCACCCCGACCTCGCCGACTTCCTCCTCGACGATCCGCGACCGACAACGGTCCTCGAGAACTACGTCCGGCTGGTCGAGGACTTCGTCGAACGCGGCGTCCCGCTCGTCGGCTTCGTCAAGAATCCCGCGACGCGCGTCCTCACGCGGACCCTGAAGTCCAAACGAGATATCGATGTTAGCGTCCCGTGGAGCGACGACTCGGCGCTTTTCACTCGCCTGCTCGAGCGCGGCGAGTACGTCGACGATATCGAGGGAGATCGCTGGGAGCGGGATACCTCGGCGCTGACGTATACGAACTGGTTCCGGTCTCGAGGCGGCGTCGACCGGCCGCTGTCGGCCGAAGGCGACGCGCTGGGCGTCGAGCGACGCCTCGAGCACGAGGCCTACGAGGTCACCTTCTTCATCCTCTACGATCCACGCGACGATCTCTGCTATCGGATCGAGGCACCCTATGCGTTCACGAAGGATCCGGAGACGCGCGAGCGGCTGACGATGCAACTGTTACAGAACGTTGCCGTCGCCCACGGGCCACCGACGATCGTCGCGAAAGCCGACGAACTCGCTCGGATCAGCAACGCTGAGAAGGCGTCGCTCCGCGAGACGCTCGAGGAGCGCTTCGACGCGGCACAGGATCGGACCTACGACGATCATCGGTGGGACGAACAGCCCTACTGAACGACGCGGGTTCTGCGATCGGCGTTCAGTTCGACCCGACCGATCGAGTACCGAAAAAGCGGACGGGCCACTAGGCCTCGGTGTTCCCGCCGGTTTCCGCCGTCCGAGACTCGGATTGCACTCCCCGGAAAGCGAGTGCGGCCCCCGCCACGAACACGATCGTCGCGAGGTAGATCGGCCCGAGGTGCGTCACCCAGTCGTGGGCGAAGAGATCGGCGTAGTGCATCGGGAGCGCCAGGGCCAGCCCGACCACCGCGGCGACGATCGCCGTCGCCCACGCCCACAGTTGCCCGCTCCGGACGCCGTACCACGCGAGCGCCGCGATGGCGATCCCGGTGGCGATGATAAACGCCGCGGTCGCGACGTGAAGGTGGTTGATGTAGTGCATGATCGCGGGATCGATCGCGTCGAGCTCCGCCGGGGTTACTCCGTTCAACGTCGTGACGCCGAGTTCGAACCCGGTGCCGAAGAACGCCCTGGCGAGGAAGACGACCCCGTACCCGACGAACGCGACGCCCGCGAGCGCCATCATGAGGGACCCGATCCGTAGCCCTCGTCCGGGCACGTAGTCGGTCCCGTGTCGCTCAGTCGTTGTTCGTTTCAGACTCATTCGTCTCCCCCATCTCGAGTTCGACCGCGACCTCGTTCACGTGTTGGTCGTCGATCTCCTCGAGCGAGTACGTTTTCCCGTGCTGTTCTTTCACGTGCTCTCGCGTGATTTCGAGCAAGCGTTCCCTGTCGTCCGCCTCGGTACGCATGCGGAAGACACAGCCCGAAACCGCCGTGTCACACGCTACTTCTAGTGCTGTCGTCCCGTCTTCCGTTTGCAGATCGTTTGCCATAGTCTCGTTTCGCCTCCCGGCGAGAGAGACTACGATGCGGAGGGTCGTGTAGGCATCCGATGGGTTTTTCGCAACCGGTGACCGCCGCGCGGACGCTGACCGGCGGTCACTCCGCGGTCGGTTCGGGAACGAGCGGCCGAGAGTCGCGCCGGTAGGACTCGTACGTCGATTCCGCCCATTCGAACGTTTCCGGTGCGTCGGTATCGATCAACGCCCGAACCGTCCCGCTGACGGGATTGTGGCCACTGATCCCGATTCGCTGATCGAAGAGAGCGGTTCCGTACGGCGGCACGTCGTCGTGGACTCGAACCGCGAGATCCCCGCTCTCGAGCGGCTCGGAACAGTGCTCCGGGTAGGTCGAGAGGATATGTCTGGCGGCACGCGGCGGATCGATGATCCGAGCGTGCGAGAAACTCGATATCGTCGAGCGGCGAGTTTTCGCCTCTACTAATTGATATTTATACGCATGCGAGTGGCATAGCTATGGCCCTCGATACGCAAGCGACGGTATCACTCTGGAACGCCACGCATCGCTCGAGGACGCCGCCAGGAGACGAAAACCGGACTCCACGGGCGAGTATTAGTCGTCGTTTTTCTCGACCTCGAGGGTGACATCGTCGGGGTCGATTCCGATCCGGGCGAACTGCGTCCGGACGTGTTCCTTGGCTCCCTCGACGGCGCGTTCGCGGGTGTCGAAGCCGCGGGGCATGGGTGACTCGAAGGCGAGATTCACCTCCCGGCCGTCGACCAGCTGGGTCGACCCCCCGCTGTCGACCTCGTAGAATTCGTCACAGACCCAGACGTACGCGGCGTCTTCGTCGGGTGCGCCGCGGAACGAGGGGGCTCGTTCGCCCCGTTCGTACAGCGTACCGGTGAGCTCCGTTCCGCCGGCACGACCGCGTATCATAAGCATATGTTAGTGTACGGCTCGCGGGCGCAAAAACACCGTGCTATCACTCGAGCGACGAGAATCATCGCGGCGGCCGAACGGCAGCACACACCCGTCGTACGATCAGTGTGTAAATCGTTTCAGTCGTTACTATCTGTGATCGGTGTCTCCAGCCGACAGCGAGGGTTCTACGGGGTAGCCGACCCGCGGTCGTTCGCTCGTTTCGGTCAGGACTCCCTCGGAACCGGTCACGGTGATCGAAGCACCCGACTATGCGCTCGGGTTTCCGATGGCGGTCGACGCCGAGGTGGTCGGTATACTGATCGTACTCTGAGAGTAGAAGATGACGGGAACGGTATTCCTAGTAGAAAACAACTCATAAAATACCGTTCACGTAACCAACAGCAATTTCCTCTATTTACTGTTGACGGGCAGTTCACTGCGTTACCCAGTTGTTAAGCGAGTAACAGTCGATTTTCCGACCCAAATTGTTTTGGAAAGGATCTTATCCCCATTGCAGAGGTTGGTAGGGTAATGAGTTCGGACGCACACCTCGGCGGCGACACCCTGCCCGATCCACTCTCTGACGTTCCGACGGAGTGTTACGAGATTCTTCGCCATCCCCGCCGACTTCGGATCCTCGAGGTCCTCGGGACCCGGGGAGCGCGGCTTTCCCTGCCGGAACTGACGACTGAACTGATCGACCGAACGGAACCCTCTCGCTCGAACGGCCAGGCGCGACACGACGTTCGCATCAGCCTCGTCCACAATCACCTGCCGCGACTCGTGGACGACGAGATCGTCGACTGGGACGACGACGGCGTCGCGCTCGTGGACGAATCGCCGGTTCACCCCGCGGACCTCTCCGTCCTCCTCGAGCTATGCGAGACGGACCGCGCCGAGGGGCTGCTCGAGACGGTCGTCGACCCCGTCCGGATGCGCCTGCTGGCCGCCCTCGAGGACGACGGCCGCCCGCTCTCGATCGAGCAACTCGCGGCTCGTCTCAGCGCACACGATGGGGGGCCGTTTCCCGATCCCGATCGGGCGGCGGTCGCGCTGCACCACTCCCACCTCCCCGCGCTGTCGGACGTCGGCGTCGTCGACTACGATCACGAGTCGAAGCTGGTTACGCGCTCCGACGACATCGTCTCGATCGTTCAGTAGCCGTCGACCGTTCCGGGACCTCGACCGTTCGATCTTCTCCCGCTGTGACTCGAGCCACCAGTCTGCACGCCGCTCGCGTTTTCGGTCGCCAGAACGGTACAGTGTTCCCGTTCCCCCGCGTAGGACGGACGTGAAATGCCACCCGAACGCGAGGGCGGTGAGCGCGATCTCCCGACGAGCGTGGCTCGCATCGCTGTCAGTATCGGTCTCGCCGTCCTGCTCGTTCTCTCGATGACGGGCGTCGCGGGAACGGCCGCTGCGATCGATCAGGTCGCGATCCTCTCGCCGGAGCAGCGGACGATCGAGACCGCGCCCGGCGAGACGATCGAGATCGACGTTATCCTCCGGAGTCAGGGCGGCCACGGTGGCGAGGGTGTTTCGGGAGTCGCGCTGGCCGCTCAGTACCATCCCGACTACGTCGCGATCACCGATGTCGAACGAGGCCCGTGGCTCGAGGGTGACGGGACCGAAATCCGGACGACGGAACGAATCGCTCACGAGCGGGGGACGGCGGTCCTCGAGCAGCGCCGCGAGCCGGCCGCGGGCGGGACGACCGGAGCGGGGACGATCGTGACCCTGTCCGTTCGGGTTGCCGACGACGCACCCGCCGGCGAGACGACGATTTCCTTCGACGAGACCGACGTCACTCTCACGGGCGACTGGCCGATCGCCGTCGTCGACGAATCCGTGACCGTCTCGATCGACGGCGGCGACGAACCGCTCGAGACGTTCGACCACCCCGATCCCGACGAACTGAACCTCGAGGCCGAGGGGGGTGGGAGTGAGAACGACTCGAGTGGCGGCGCTGAAGCGGCCGATAGCGGGGATGATCTGCCCGTTCCCGGCTTTACGATCGGGATCACGCTGCTAGCCATTGCGCTCGCGGTGCTCCGGTTGACAGCCGCTCGTGACGGTCCCCCCAAATAAACACTCCGCCCAGCTGGAGGGAAACGGGTTTCAGTGATGGGCCGGATGAAGTCCATATGAGCGATCTGGGAGACTTCGGCGATTTCAACGGCGACGTCGACTCCGGAGACGGCGCGGCAGCCGACGGAGCCGGCTCGTCGACGTCGTCTTCGGGATCCGTAGAATCCGGAAGCACGAGTTCGACCGTCGACGAGACGGTCGACGAGTTCGAACCGACAACCGTCGAACCGAGCGGCGACGACGTCGGTATTGGCGCGATCTGCGTCTCCCAGGGGTTGCGCGTCGACGAGGACGGCGAGGAGACGACGCTGCGCGCCTACGTCACCCAGGGCAACCGCTCGTCGATTCGTATCGGAAGCTACCTGCTCGCCCCTTATCCCGACGGTGAGACGCTGTTCTGTCGCATTACGGGCCTTGAGTATTCCCAGCAGTACCACGCCGACGACGCGACGGAGATCCACGCCCGACGGGCGATGCGTACCGACGAAATCGACGAATCCGATTACAAGTTCGTCGCGAGCCTCGAGCCCGTGGCAGTGCTCTACGACGATGATGGCGAACTCAAACGACGGATGACCGACCGCGTGCCGAAACCGAAGACGGTGATCAGGCAGGCCGACGACACCGAGGAGATCAAGACCGGGCTGAAGATGCCCGACGACGGCGTCTTTCTGGGCCACCTCTCTGTCGGCGGCGAGAAGGTGCGGACCGCGGCCACTCCGCCCACCATCGATTACCGGCTGAAAGACGATTACGACGCGGGCGATCCCCTCGTCTTCCGGCACTCCCTGATCGCCGGCGGGACCGGCTCGGGGAAGACCCACGGCGCGAAGAACATTCTCCGTCAATACCTCGACGACGAGCAGACCTATCCGATGGACGACGGCCGCGAGGTCACCCCCGCCGTCGTCCAGTTCGATCCGCAGGACGAGTACGCCCAGATGCACGACGACAACCCCGATCTGGACGACGAGTTCGCGCGTCGCCTCGAGCGCGAGGACATCGCCTACGGCGGCCACGACGACACGACCGCCTTCGTTCCGAAGGTCGGTTCGGCGTCGTACGCCGCGGGCCACCACCGCGCCCAGCAGGTCGAGTTCACGATTCCGTTCGCGATGGTCCACGACAATCCGTGGCTGGTCGCGGGTAGCGGGTTGAACGACAACCAGTACGGCGCGCTCGTCAGCGTGCTCCTGCCGCGGTTCCGCAAGCAGTACGGCCCCGAGGGAACGTACGAGGAGTTCACCACCTTCCTCGACGACCCCGCGCTGCGCGAGGAACTCGACGAGTCCGGTCGAGTCCACGAGGCGACCTTCGACGCGGTCCGGCGGCGCGTGCTCGGCTTCGGCCATGTCTTCGATCAGGACGCTCGGCCGATCACCGACCTAGTCCACGAGTTCGTCCGCCCCGGCGGGCTCACCGTGGTCCCAACATACCATATTAACGACACTCGAGCGACGGAGGCCATCGTTCTCGCGGTCTCCTCGCTCATCATCGACCAGAAGCTCTCGAACGATCCGGACTATGACCGGATCAAGGAGACGCCGCTCGTCCTCGGGATGGACGAGGCTCACAACTTCCTGACCGACGCCGACTCCGTGCAGGCGGGGAAGGTGATCAACAAGTTCACCGAGGCCGCCAAACAGGGCCGGAAAGAGCGCCTCGGCCTCTTTCTCATCACCCAGGACCCGCAGGATATCCACGACGCCGTGTTCAAACAGATCAACACCACAGTCGTGTTGAACCTCGGCGACAAGGAGGCCATCAAGAGCGTGAATATTCCCAGCAACCTCGAGTCCAAAGTTCCTTACATGGAGAAGGGGCAGATGGTCGTCTACTCGCCCGATAACTCGGAACCGGTCGAACTGATCGGGCTTCCGAAGTGTCTGACCCGGCACGGCCGGGACTGAGTGTGTCGGCGCTGTCGAGAGATCCTTCGGACGAACACTCTCCAAACGGCCGCTCACAACGGCTGCTCGTTGACAACCCAGCTTCAGCCCACTCCGAGATGTAGTCTCGGAGTAGGAAATACACCATCTAACTCTCGTGGACGCTCCCGTTTCGCTGGTCGATCAATATATGAATACCGTCAGAATGCTTTTCGCCGCCTGAATTGCATACGAGGATATGAATACGGACCCGAATCCCCCGTCATCGTCCAGCAATCGATCCCTCAGAGATATCGCGCTATCGGGGGCGGTAGCGCTCGTCCTGTCACTGCTTATCAACTGGCTCATCGTGTTCGGAGCGAACACCGGCGACATTGCCCCGGAGCTGATGGCACTGAATTACGCCCCCGTCTCGCTGTTTACTACCCTCGGCGTCGTCGGTGCGACCGTGACATACGGTGTCCTCACGCGAGTCGCCGACGATCCCGATCGACTGTTCGCAGCCGTCGCGGCGATCGTCCTTCTCCTCTCGCTGGTACCCGATTTCACCGTTATTCCCAGTGAGCCCGGTGGCAGCCTCGTTACCGGTGCTATCCTCGGCGCGATGCACGTCGCGACGGCGGTCGTTTGCGTGGGAGCGCTAACCGATCTCCGGAACTGACGGTACTCTCACCGTTCACCCGCTCGAGTCGCTCTCCCGACTGCGGCTGCTACTACTACTCGAGCCAGGTCGCCACCCCCTTGAGGACGGGGAACAGCGTCCGGTAAGTGACCGGTCGTCGCGCCGTCACGCCGACTCGAGCAGCGTCCGCTCGAAAAACCCGACGACTGCGCCCGCGATTTCGTCGTGCTCGCCGCCAAAGAAGTGATCGCCCGATAGCGCGGTGACCGCGTCGCCGCGCTCTCGCGCCCGTTCGACGATCGGTTCCCAGTCGACGGTCGCGTCCCGTTCGCCGTAGCAAACGTGGACAGGGGCCTCGAGCGACTCGAGTGCCGCGAGCGCGTCGAGGTCGTCGGCGAGTCGCGCGGTCGGCGCGAGGACGGCGACGGCGTCGGGGTCGGTGTCGGCCGCGGCGAGCAGGGCCAGCGACGCGCCGAAGCTGTAGCCGAAGAGTCCGACCGGAAGCCCGTCGTCGCCACCGTTGTACTCCTCGCGGGCCCATCGGACGGCGTTGCGAACGTCTTCCCGCTCGCCGTAGCCCTCGTCCCACGAACCGTAATCGAACCGCAGGCAGGCGATGCCCACCTCGGAAAGCGCCGCCGAGACCGCACGGAGCCGCCCGTCGCTCCGCGAGCCGCCCTGTTGGGGATGAGGCGGACAGGCGACGACGATCGCCCGCGGCTCGTCGGTCGGTTCCTCGAGCGTCCCCCGGACGTCGCGACCGCCGGGGAGCAGGACGTCGCTCATGTCTGGTCGTTCCGAACCGGCGCTAATCAATCCCCGCCGTCGGCGGCGGACTCGAGCCGGCGGTCCGAGCCGTGTTCAGGTCCGGACCCGAACGGTCGGGAACGACTCGCGCAAGCGGTGCCGTTCGTACTCGCCGAGGACGGCGTAGGCGACGAAGCCGGCGAGGAGAGCGAGGGCACCGAGCGACTGGGTTCCGATCTCGAGGGACGCTCCGGCCCCGGTAAACCGGACGGTCACCGCGACGAGTCCGAGGCCGATCGCGATGCCGAGGCCGCCGGGACGCCCCTCGGCGGCGTTCCAGCGGACTGCGACCCAGCCGCGCCAGCCAACCGCGATCGCGACCCCGGCGACCAGCAAGAGCGCAACGGCGGACCGGGACACGAAGATCGGCCCCAGGACGGCGACGGCGCCGCCGACGCAGGCTCCGAACGCGGCGCGTTGCGTTGCGGCGAGTCGCCCGCCGCTACCAGCGGTCGATTGCGCTGCGTCGCTCTCGGCCGTGATATCGAGTGTGTCGTCCCGCTCCGGACTCGAGGCCCCGTCGGTCGGTTCGACGTGTGCGACGCGTTGGCCGGCCGTGAGGGACGTGCGGCCGGCGTCGGGGGCGTCCTCGAGTGGAGCGTTAGTAGTGTCGTCAGCCCCGCTGGGCTGCGGGTCGTCGATCGCCGCGTTCGCGCCCGGCCACTCGGCGTCGGCGCCGTCGAAGGCGATCGGGAGCCCCGCCGCGAGTTCGAAGCGGGGGTGGTCCTGTAGCTGGAAATGGAGATGTGGCTCCGAGGAGTTCCCGGAGTGGCCACAGCGGCCGATCTCCCGTCCGCGTTCGACGCGGTCACCGGGGGAGACCGCCACGCTGCCGGGGACCAGATGGGCGAGACAGCTGTACTCGTCGGGGGCGTGCTGGATCACGACGTAGCTCCCGCGGATGTCCCGTTTCAGTGGATGGGAGAGGCCGCCGCCACGGGGCGACTCGACGTCGGTATCGAAGACGTCGACCACGACGCCGTCGGCGGGAGCGAGGATCGGTTCGTCGTAGCAGTAGTACGAGTCCACCGCCGATCCGGAGCTGTCGGGGGAGGTCCGCCCGTCCGCGTCGGTGATCACGAAGTCGTAGGCGTAGCGCTGAGTCACCGGGAACCACGAGTGGGAGTAGTCATGGTCGTAGCTCCCGTTGACGACGGTCCAGGTGCCGTCGAACGGGAGCCGGTAGGACACCTGCTGATCGTAGCTTTCGACGTCGGGGAACGTCCCGCGGTGGCGGACGAACGCGACGGCGGTCCCGAGCCACTGCGAGAGGTCTTGGGCCAGCACGAGCGGGTTGAGAAACGTCAGTGGCATCGTCAGGAACCATGCCGCGTACTCCCGCCAACTCCCCATGTGGAGCCAGTCGGTCGGCTCCTCGCGCCCCTCGTCGGTCCCGCGTCGCAGCGCCAGATCCAGCAGCGGCGAGACGAACGGCCAGAGGAAAAAGAGGAAGAATACCTCAAAGACCTCGAGGACGGCCAGCGAGTCGAAGATGTAGCTAGGAAGGGCCAGCACCCCCAGTAGTGCGAGGTACATCGGCTCGAACGAGCGGAGGCGGCCCCGAAGCCGTGAGGCGAGCGTTGATTCGGCTATCGTCCTCCGTTCAGTCATTGATACGACCATGGGGCGAAAGGCACGTAATCGCTTTGTGAACTGTAGTTCACCAGCTATGTTAGCATACCTCTATTGTCGCACGCCTGTCCGGAACGGTCAATGGGCTGTCGGGACTACGATAACGCATGGAACCGGACGACCGGACGGAGGCCACAGTTCGGGAGGCGTTCTCGCTGCTCGACCACGAGATCCGTCTCGAGATCCTCCTGACATTGCTCGAGGACTGGCACGCGGTGTACACGGCCCCGAAATCGTACGCGGAGCTGATGGACGCGGTCGGGATGCGTGACAGCGGGAAGTTCAACTACCACCTCGACAAGCTCCGCGGCGTGTACGTTCGGCAGGTCGAGGACGGCTACGTTCCGACGGCGAGCGTGACGGCGCTGTACCGGGCCGTGCTCGCGCATCGACCGACTGAGCGCCTCGAGTACGAACCGACGGCGATCGACTCGACGTGTCCGCGGTGCGACTCGGCGGCGATCCTGCGGTACGACCGGGGATTTGTCTCCGTCGAGTGTACGGCGTGTGATGACTGGCCCGGCTTCACGTATCCGTTCCCGAAAAACGGGTTCGCGGGGCGAAGCGCTCGGGCAGTCGCTCGAGCGACTGCCCGCCGCGCCAGATACCATATCGGACTGGCTCGCGACGGACAGTGTCCGTTCTGTGCGGGAACGACGACCGTCAACGTTCCTCTCGACGACATTGCAGACGATACTCCGGTCGAGATCGCGTGCGACACCTGCCCGTTTCTGGTCGGCGTGGAACCGCTCTCACCGTTGCTGTTCGAGGATCGCGTCGCCAGTGCACTCGGCGATATCGGCGTCGATCTCGAGCGTCCAGACTGGGAGTTGCCGACGCCGACGACGTGGGTCGAATCCCGGGACCCCGTTCGGCTCGCGCTCGAAGTCGAGGACGAAGCGGGAACGGCCACGATCGTCGTCGACGAGGCGCTTGCCGTTCGGTCGGTCGCCATTGACCGATAACTAGAGTAGCCACTGAAACGATTCACACACTGATCGAAACGTAGTCGTGCGATTAGGTGTGCAGTGACGTTCAGTGGCTACTATATCACCGCGAGCGCGACGTGAGTCGCCAGCGTCTCAGGTGCCTCGGAGACGAGACCGGACCGGGACAGCGCCGGGCTCTCACTGCGGGGTTCGTTCCGTTCGTCGCGGACTGTTACCGAAGTGATGTTTTTAAGGCCGGGGAACGATACGTTGCGAGTATGGGCATCCTCTCTCGGACTTCCTACGTCATCCGGTCGAAGCTCAACTCGGTGCTCAACCGGGCGGAGGATCCGACCGAAACGCTCGACTACTCCTACGAGCAGATGCGCGACCAGCTCCAGCAGGTCAAACGGGGCATCGCCGATCTGACCACGCAGAAAAAGCGCCTCGAGATGCAAAAACGTCGCCTCGAGGAAAACGTCGAGAAACACAACGGACAGGCTCGAACGGCGGTCCAGCAGGGCCGGGAGGATCTGGCGCGACAGGCCCTCGAGAAGAAGAAGACGAAGATGAACCAGATCGAGGACCTGGAGCGCCAGATCTCGGACCTGCAGAACCAGCAAGACCGCCTGATCGAACAGAAAGACGAACTCCAGAGCCGCATCGAGGAGTTCCGGACGAAAAAGGAGACGATGAAAGCCCGCCACGAGGCCGCCAAGGCGAGTTCGACGGTTTCCGAGGCGATGACGGCTACCGGCGAGGAGTTCGAGGACGTTGGCCGCGCCATCGAGCGCGCCGAGGAGCAGACCGAGGACATGGAGGCCCGCGCCGCCGCGATGGACGAACTCCACGAGTCCGGCGCGTTCGAGGACGTCCTCTCCGACAAGGACACCATCGACCGCGAACTCGAGCAGCTCTCGACCGACAGCGGCGTCGAAGCCGAACTCGAGACGCTCAAATCCGAGGTCGGAGCGGGCGAGTCCGAAGCCGCCGGCGAGACCGACGCGGCGGTCGAATCCGAGGGTGGGTCCGACGCCGCGCCCGATTCCGATACCGGAGGAGAGGTCGACGAGGAGGAACTCACGGAACTCGAGGGCGAGGATCAGGAAGAGGTTGAGACCGAACTTGCGGAGTTACAGGACGAAGAAAACGCCTGAACGGGATTTATTGACGATACCGGGCCGCGAAGGGGCCAATCGATCCGCCGGACAGCGAGCGTACACGCGTTCCTGACGAGGAACTGCGTTCTGTCTCTCTGGGAGGGAGAGAAACGGTTACCATCGTTCATGATATAGTGTGTACTATGAGCAACGAGTCGCCGTTCGAATCCGTCTCGCTGACCAATCAGGTAATCCTGCTCGCGGTCACCGAACTCGCCAGCGAGAACGAGACGCCGGTTCAGACGCACGAACTGCGACAGCACTGCCAGCGGCACCTCCCCGAGGTCGACACGGAGGTCGTCGGGACGATCACCGAGGCCGACGTGATCCGATCGCTGTATCGTCTCGAGGACGAGGGCCTTGTCGATGAGGTCAGTCCGGCGGAAACGTCGCCGACGGGGAAGGGGCGACCAGCGTACACGCTCGCTGTCAGCGCCGAAATGGTCTACGAGGAAGTCGCCGACGAACTACTGAACGGGTCGCCCGAGTGATTCCGATTCGGCCCCCTCGTGTGCGATAGCTCAGAGGCCGTCCCGCTGTGGGCGACTCGAGGCCCGGCTCAGGGCCGTCAGGAGGGCGTTCCCAGAACGGTAATATCGTAGCTGGCGACGTCTGACGGCGCCTCGAGGACGATCACCTGAAACTCCCAGGTCGAGCCGCCGTTGAGGTCGCCGGTGCTGGCGAGATAGCGGCCGAGCATGTTTCCGCCGTCGTCGTAGACGCGCGTTCGTACTTCGACGGTCTGGATCCGATCGGTTCCCGTGTTTTCGACAGTTCCCTGAATCGTCGAGCCGAGATAGCCGCTCTCGACGACGAACTCGTGGCTGCGCAGCGAGATTGGATTGAGCGGCGTCACCGCGCTGCTGGGCTGTTGTTGGGCGAGCGACGCTGCCGTGGACATCTCGCTCGCCGACCGATTGGAGACGTTGCTCTCGTTGATCCCGCTAACGGTGCCGTCCTCGTAGGTCGGTTGGCCGCCGAGACCGCCGTTACCGCCGAGACAGCCCGCGGCCGCGGCCGCGATACCTGACCCCAGTGTCGCGAGTACTCGCCGCCTGCTCGTCGGTTCCGCCCCGGTCATCGCCGCCGAGCGCTTGTCCGCGAGTTCGTTCCGTCACCGTGCATGTATCGGTTCGACACCGTGGACGCATTTCAGTGTAGGCCTTGAAGCGCTCGAGTCACCAGCCGTTGATACTGGGCCGGCCGTTCACGGCCACTGCGCGTCTCGTCTCGAGCCGACGAAGCGCGTCCCGCTGGCGGTGTCTGCAACGACGGCTCTTATTGTCGGGTCGGTTGAACGTGTCGCTATGGGGTCCTCCGAGACCGATGAGACGCTCGAGTCCTACGGTGCCGATATCGGGACGCGGTCGGGGTTGTTGACACGGTTCCGCGAGTGGTTTCTGGTCGAGGGCAATCGGTTAACCGTCGCGGCGACGGTTTTGATCGGTATCTTCGTTCTCCTCGTCGGGCTGTACGAACTCGGCGTCATCACCTTCGTCAACCCGAACTCCGTGACGCGCGTCGCGAGCGGGATGATCGCGGGGACGTTCTCGCTCGTGACGCTGGTCGTCTCGGTCAACCAGCTCATCCTCTCTCAGGAGTTCAGCGCGGCGGGCAAGGCCCGCGAGCGACTCGACGCCGTCATCGAGTTCCGGCAGGCCGTTGCGGACGACGCGGCCGTTCCCGCGAGCCCAGCGTCGCCCACGCGGGTGCTCGAGTTGATCGTCGAATCGATCCATCACGACGCTACCGGGCTCGCCGACGCCGTCGCGACGCACGACGACGATGAGCTGCGTGAAACGGTCGTTCGGTACACGAACAGCGTTCAGGAACGGACGGATCGGATCGAGGACCGAATAGAGAACTCCAAATTCGACACGTTCTCGGCCGTTTCGGCAGCGATCACGTACGACGAGTCCTGGCATCTGTACGTCGGAACCCACCTGCGCGGCGAGTACGCGGACTCGCTGTCGCCGGCCGCGATGGCGCAACTCGACGACCTGATCGAGTCTCTGGAGCTGTTCCACGTGGCTCGAGAGCAGTTCAAAACGACCTACCTGCAACAGGAACTCACCCGGTTCTCGCAGCTCACGGTGTACTGTGGCGTGCCGTCGATCCTGTCGGCGATCCTCGTCGGGTTCCTCTACGCCGACGTGACCGGACCGAGCGTCAGCGCCGTCGTCCTCCCCTACGTCGTGAGCGCGCTGATTCTCATCGTGCTCTCGCCGCTCGCCTTGCTCGTCTCCTACATCCTCCGGACCGCGACCATCACGCGCCGGACCGCGTCGGTCGGCCCGATGGTCCCCCAGAAGGATCCCGATGAGGGGCCGTTCGACGTGAGTCTCGGTGACCAGCGATAGCCGCTTTTCGGCCCGTCGCCGCTCGTGCGACACGCTTTTGTCCACCGTTGTGGTCGATGCCGATCGCCGGATGGATACTTCGGATTCGAACGTCGACGAGAGCGGCGGATCGAGCGAACACGATCAGTTGAACGGTCCGCGCCTCTCTCTCCTGTTGCGTCTGAACCGCTGGCTGTTTCACGGGGATCGTGCTCGCGATCGTCTACGGCGTCCTCGTCGGACTCAGTCAGGTCGGCCTCACGCCGCTGCGCGTGATCGTCGCGTCCAGCAACGGCACCTTCTGGATCTTCTCGGCGTTTATCGGCGCGATCATCACCGGCACGTCGATCGTCGTCACGATCAATCAGCTGGTGCTCTCCCAGGAACTCGGCGCGGTCGGCGACCAGCGCGAGCGCATGGAGGAGGCGATGAAATTCCGCCGGGATACGGAGGACAAGCTCGAGGAGGACGTGACGCCGCCGGAACCCGCGGGATTCCTCTACGAACTCGTCGACGGCATCGAGGACGAAGCGACCGACTTCGAGTCGGCGGTGGCGGGCGACACCGACCTCAGCGATGAACTTCAGGAACGGATCCGCGACTACGCCGACGACGTGATCGGCAACGCCCGGACGGTCAAGGGCAACCTCGTCTGGTTGACCAGCGCGGGCTTCGTCGTCGGCATCGCGCCCTTCGTGATCTTCATCGTCTACATTCTCCGGATCGCGACCGTCGCCAAGCGGACGCTCGCGATGGGGCCGTTCATCCTCCGGGAGTCCGCGCGCGACGATGATCTCGGGTGAGGCCGACGATCCGTATCGAGCACGCTTGCACACGGTAGCCCAGCGGCTATTCCCCTCCAGCCTCAATCGGCAGGTACGGCCACTTCATCCGAACAGACGAAGCGACAGCGATGTTCGGTCTGCGGGACCGAAACCAATTCCTTCTACTCGTACTGCCGGCAGTGTCTCGCGGACCTCGAGGCCAAGACCACGGGTTCGTCGATCGTCTGAGGGTTCTGGGCGGTCTCTCCGCCGCGAATCCCACGACGGATATAGCCCCGGCCGCTACCGGCGTGCGTGATCGTCGCCATCTGCGGGCCGCCGGGGGCCGGAAAGACCACCGTCGCGACCCGCGTTCGCCGCCGACTCGAGGAGCGGGACAGCCCGGTTTGTCTCTTCCACTCCGACGACTTCTCGAGTCGGACCTACGAGCAACTGGCCGACCGAGTCGACGAGGCTCCCGCGGACGCGATCACGCTCGTCGACGGCACGTTCTACCGCCGGGAGTGGCAGACGCGGTTTCGGACGCTCGGTACCGTTCGGTTCGTCCTCATAACTGCGAGTCTCGAGACCTGCCTCGAGCGCAATCGGGAGCGAGCGGATGCGATCGACGAACAGGGCGTTCACGTCGTCTTCCGGGAGTTCGAGGAACCCGATCCCGACCTCGAGATCGATACCGAGCGGTGCGGACCCGACGAGACTGTCGATCTGGTGATGGCCGGCCTCGAGTCGTGGCTTCACTGACGGCTCCTCGTGGCCGAGTGCGCCACCGCCTGCGTGAGTACGTTCGACGGCTCGCTGCGGTTCTCGACCGAGGATCACAGCCCGAGGTCGATGCCGAAGAGATCGGGCAGGGAGAATTCGTTGGGCGTCCGTTCGGGAACGAGTTCGTTCGGGAGCACGTCCCAGCCGAGTTCGTCCTCCCCGGGGACGGCGTCGGTGTCGAATCCGGGGTCGTCGGCGGGCGATAGATCGCGATCTTCTTGCGGGGGCGCGTCGTGTGCGTAGACGCTCTCGGGGTGGTCGACGGTCCAGATGTGGAGCATACAGGGCGTTCGACAGGGAAACTCGAGGTCGCCGTCCGCGAACTCGCGTTCGTAGGCCTGCTTGTAGTACCACCAGCCGAATCGCCCCGGAAGCCCGGTGTGGGCGTGCCACGGCGAACACCGGTCTGTGGACTCGTCCTCGCCGTAGGCCGCCGGCGGCTCGACCGGCTCTCCGCCGCGCGTCGCGATGAACATGACTCCCATCGAGCGCCACGATTTGTTGTCGACGAGGACCGATTCCGGCCGCTCCGGGTTCAGAAGGCCATCGTCACCGATAAAATCCGGACTGAGCCAGTGTGACCAGCTGTCGTCCCCTGTCTCGAGCGTGTCGAAGTACGGCTTGAACCCCGCATCGATCAGCGCGTTCACGTCGGGAAACCGGGTCTCGAGACTCTCGGCGACACCGGACCGGAGCTCGATCGTCGCCGGATGGTCGTCCGCACACCCTTCCATACTCGTCCCCTCGCAGTGGGTCATCCCGGGCTCGAGGGTCGCGTCCGGACATCCCCGATCGAACCGCGGTGCGACCGCTGGCTCACCACCACCATCCCCACCGGCTTGTGCACTCCCAACCACCGAGAGCCCCATTGTCCCGGCCGACGCCCGCAATAGCGCCCGACGGGATACGGATCGATCGCCGTCGCTGTCGTGCATACCAGCACCTCCCACACCGACGACCGATATGAAACCCCGTTGGTGGTCGCGCTGACAGTCGTCGGCAGTGATTCCTCGATCGGTCTCGGTGGCGGACGCTCGAACACCGAACTCAGTCGAATTCGGACTCGAGGACGGCACCTGTCCCCGGTCGCTCGAGGCCGGCGAGATCGATCCGACCGTCGGGCATCGGGACGCCGTCGGCGGGGTCGTCGGCCAGCAACAGCGAGCCGTCGAGGTCGGCGTAGTCCAGTAGCGGCGCGAGGTGACAGGCCGCCGCGATCGAGGCGTTGGATTCGGTCATGCAGCCGCACATGACCTCGAGGCCGTGGGCGCGGGCCGCGTGAATCATCCGCTTGGCTTCCCCCAGCCCGCCACATTTCATCAGTTTCAGGTTCGCGATGTCACAGCGATCGGCGATCCGCGGAATATCCGCGAGCGTCACGCAGGACTCGTCGGCGGCGATCGGCAGCGCAGAGCGCTCGGAGACGAATTTCAGCCCGTCGGGGTTCTCCGCGGGAACCGGCTGCTCGACGAACGCGAGGTCGAACTCGGCGAGTCGGTCGATCTTCGCGACCGCCTCGCGTGGCGTCCAGGCCTCGTTTGCGTCGACGAACAGGTCGACATCGGGGGCGACCGACCGAACCGTCCGGACGATCTCGAGATCGCGGTCGGTGCCGAGTTTGACCTTCAGCGTGCCGTACCCGCGTTCGAGCGCCGTCTCGGTCTTCTCGCGCATCGTCTCGAGGTCGTCGAGGCCGATCGTGTACGACGTCTCGAGCGTCTCCGCCGGATCGAGTCCCCAGTATCGATACAGTGGTTCCTCGAGTCGTTTCGCAACGAGGTCGTGAAGTGCGATGCTCACCGCGGCGCGGGCCGACGGATTCCGCCGAACGGTCTCGCGCAGCTCCCGTTCGATTCGCTCGAGTTGGTGTGGATCGCCGACGTCCTCGACGACCGCCAGCAGGTCGGGCAGGACGGCTTCGACCGTCGCGGCGGTCTCGCCGTAGTGAGCGGACGGCGCGGCAGCGCCGATGCCAGTCAGGCCGTCGTCGGCCGCGTCTCCGATCCGAACGAAGACGACGTCGGTCTCGGACGTCGTCCCGCGGGCGATCCCGAAGGGGTACTCGAGGGGCAGCGAGCGCCGTTCGAACGAGGTCTCGAGGGCCATCTCAGCAGAGCTCCTCGAGCAACTCGTCCGTCCCAAAGCGGATCACGTCGGTCGCGGGTGCGCCGAGCGCGTCGGTGTACGCTGCGACCGCCTCGCGGGCAGCATCGTCGTCCTCGAGAGCGGCGGTGTTTATCGCACCGGCGACGACCCGACTTGTCGCGACCGGTTCGGCGACGCTCTCGTAGAGATCAACGTACGTCGGGATCGACGGCAGCGAGAACGACTCGTAGCCGTGGATCGCCTCCCGGTCGGCCTCGTGGCAGAGCACGAGCGAATCCGCCATCGAGCCGTGGAGGATTCCGAGGGTGACCGGCGAGTACGCCGGATGGACGATGCTACCCTGGCCCTCGACGAAGAGGTAGTCGTGGTCGTTGCCCTTTTCGAGGATCATCTCCTCGACCGCGCCGGCGGTGAAGTCGCTGACGACGCGGTCGATCGGTGTGCCCCAGCCCTCGATCATGATTCCGGTCTGGCCCGTCGGGATCACGGCGGCGTCGTGGCCGGCCGCGCGGGCGTCGCGGGCCAGTTCCATCGTCGTCGTCATCTTGCCGACCGAGCAGTCGGTGCCGACGGTGAGGATCACTTCGGCGTCGACCTCGCCGGCGACGCCCTCGGCGACCGTTAGATCGTCGGGCGGGTTCCGGACGTCCCGTAGCTCGCAGTCGTTTTCGGCCGCCAGTCGGGCGAACTCCTCGTCTTCGGCGAGAAAGTAGTGCAGCCCCGAGATCACGTCACAGCCGTCCTCGAGGGCCGTCCGGACGTCCCCGCGCCAGCGCTCGTCGAAGCCGCCGCCGATCGGCGCGATGCCGATCAGCAGGGCGTCGACGGCGTCGGGCTCGAGGTCGTCCATGCCGTCGACGATCGGGGCGTCCTGCACGTCCGAGACGAAGTCCGCGACGCGCCCGCCGGCGTTGTCCCAGTCGAGGACGGCGACGGCGTCGTGGTCGGCGTATCGGAGGACGCCGAGGGCGGTCTTGGCCCGGTCGGGGAACTTCTCGTGGGCGAGGATCGCGATTCGCATACCCGGAAATGGACGAGGGAGTACTTGAACGTCCTGTTGACGTCTCCGAGAGCGGTGAGCAGAATCGGCGGGCCGACGATCGCCACATCGTCCCCGTTCGCGTTCCAGGGACGGACGATGACGGATCGCTGGCTCGGCGCGTGGGGACTCGGCTCGGTCGCATTCGGCGGCGCGTCCCTCCTGGTACCGCTCTACATCGTGGAACTCGGTGCATCGCCGGTCCAGCTGGGAGTGCTGGCTGCGACCGTCGCCTTCGGCGCTGCCGGGCTCGCGCCGCCGGGCTCGTTATAATCGGCGCGGCGCTGGTCGTCTCGCTCGAGGCGCTTTCGGGCGGCGGTCGCGCCGTGACAGCGCCGCCTGAACCCGAAGGCGGGGTCGAGACGGTCGGCGAGGAGATCCCGACGCGGGCAGCAAACCGCGACGAGTAGCGGGTCGATATCGGCGTTGCTACCGCCGATACCGTTCCCTCACGCGACGAGTGATGGAAACAGGTCGGCGTTCATCGTCGGTCAGTTCGCCTCGAGCGTACAGGCGGGACGACAGAAATCGTACATACTCGGTTTGAACGTCCGTTTCCAGTATAGAACCGTATCGGATCGATACGGCAGATTACACGTCACTATCGCGATTCATCGGGCCGCTCTCGATCGATTGTTTCGCCCTCGCTATCTCTTCGCGGTACTGTTTCACTGCCCGCAACGACTACTGGTAACTGATCGACCTGGTTTACCGAAATCAACGGTCGGTGCGCTTATGTTGCTGACTCATGTGAACTGGTATCATGCATGGCGTCCTGAACGAGACGACGAACAAGATCCACCGACACGAATCCGGCCGTTCAGACTTCCAAACGACCTGCGGGGCGACCTCTCACGTCGCTCATGATAACCTCCGACTGGTCCCCGTCGAGCAGGCGGTCAGTGACGCGGACGCGAACAGATGCGGTCGCTGTTTCGACGACGGCGGCAGCTACTGACGGGCCGATATCGTCCGAAGTGCGGACTCATACGGTCTACTGTAAGTCATTGCCGGTGCGACCGCAGGGCGGTCGCGGTCGCACCGGTAAATCGTTACAGCAAACCGTATCACAGCACCCGCATCTCCGTCGTCCAGAACGACCGGACAGCGTCCGCGAGCGCCGCCTTCGGTTCGCCCGTTGCGTCGACGGCGGCCGTCGCGGTCGGCTCGAGCCCCGATTCGTCGACGAGCGTGTCGACGGTGCCGCGCTGGCCGACGAGATAGAGTGGCATGTCGGCCCGTTTTCCCGCAGGTTCGTACGCAGCCAGCGCGTCGCCACAGCGCTCGAGGTGGTCGTCGATCTGTCCGTCGCGAATCCGCTCGAACCTGGCCTGCGAAAACCCGCCCTTCGAGTGGCTCCCCTTGACGTCGCTCTCGAAGCCACGATAATCGACGCGCTCGTCGCCCTCGTAGACCCCGACCGCAAACAGATCGGTCCGGACCAGCGCGACCGCGTGTCGGCCGGTCGGCAGGAACCACTCGCGCTCGAGGGCGAACCGGTCCCGCCAGGCCGTATCGACGTCCGGAGTGATCGGCGGCTCGAGCGTCACGGCGAGCAATCCGGCGTCGTCGACGCAACACAGACACGGCGCGGCCTCGTCGACGAGCGCGACCCGATCGCCGAGCACGTCGTCCAGATCCGCACGGACCGACTCGGGCACCGCGTCGTCCACGCTGGCGGTCAGCGCACCCTCGGCTCCCGTTCGGAGGGACGCCAGCCGGTCGAGGACCGCCTCGAGCCGGGGGCCGCGCAGCTGGTCTCGGCGGCGAACTGTCAGCGCGCTTTCGTCCGCGTCCACTCGCTCGAGTTCACCCTCGAGTTGGGCGATCCGATCCTCGAGCCGGTTGACCCGCTCTTCGGCGTCCTGTCGTGCCGTAGCGGCGTCAGCTCGGCGCTCGGATTCGGCCTCGTAGCGCTTTTGCAACCGCTCGTTTTCCGCTTCGAGTTCGTCGATGCGCGCGTTGAGCGAGGCGCGGCCGAGCAACCTATCGAGCATCCGGCCGAAATCGGGAAGCGAGGCTACTTTTAGGTTCCGGCGTTCGACGGCTCGTCACCGGTCGGCCCTGCGTCGTCGGCTCGCAAGCCGCCGGCGAACGAGAGCAGCTGACGGGCGCGCTCGCGCCTGGCCAGAAACACCTCCCGGAGCGATGGCGGGTTCCGGACGTCGATCCCCTCGAGCATCGATTCCGGCAACGCGAGCGTGTTCGTCGGGACGGCGTCCGCCCCGTGAACCGGGAAGTGACTGGTCTCGAGTTTCATCACCAGCGGCGCGTCGAGTCGCTCGACGCCGTCGCCGGTGGCGTACACTTCCTCGTTGATGCGTTCGTGCTGGTCGCTGTGCATGAGTGCGTGCTCCCCGTTGGTCGGGGTCACGTAGAGACGTCCGAGATAATAGCTTCGCGAGAACACCTCGAACATGGTAATAGGTAACATGGGTTGAAGTGATATAACTGTTGGCAGGTAGGCTTATGTCGACGTGCTATCAGTGCGTTCGCCATTCGGCGGTCGCTCGGGCGATGTTCGGAACGATCGGTCGCGGATCGATCCGATTAGATCTCAGATATAGTAACAACTGAAACGATTCACACACTGATCGCACAGCCGTCGTGCGATCAGGTGTGCAGTGACTTGCAGTGGCGACTATAGTGTCTGGTCAGCGGCCGCTTCGCGTGAGTCCTCACCACAATGGGGGAGATGTCACGATTGCCCCCGTTGCAGTAGCGGTGATTGTGGCATCTCTCCGATTACGGTATCGGCGCTCATGACGCCTCGCCGGACGCAGTAGCGGCCAATCGTGATGCACCTCCGACCGGAGTAGCAAGTGATTGATGCCTCGCTCTCCGAGTGAAACGATTTGAACCATCCGCAAAACTCCAGTGAAACGGGGCCCGCAAACCGTCGGCTGATCGAGTCTGCTGACGGGTACTGCAGCCGTCTTGAACGCTCAAAACGGATCTCAGCGCTCGGTCGGTGCGATTAAACGATTCGAACGAAGCTCCGTCTTTTTAGTACATTCACGCGAAGAAGAAAGACGATGAGACGCACGCGATCGGTCGCTCTCCTGGTGACCCTCTCCGTCGTCGGTCTGACTGTCGCGCTGCTCGCGAGCGGTGCCGTCGCGAGCACGTTCGCGGCTGCCGACGCCGGCGGTGCCCAGTCCGACTCGACGAACGCGTCCGTCGGGACGGTAATGCAGGCGAGCGCAGCCGATACGGAAAACGGGGTCGAGTCGGGGATGTTCGATGCGGCCTACGAGCGCGCCGACAACGAAAGTCGGGCAGCAGTCGTCAGCGAGCGGACTGACGCCCTCGAGGCGAAAGTAACTGCACTCGAGAACGAACGCGAGACGCTCGAGTCTCAACGCGAGGAGCTCTCCACTGGGGCCTACCGATCGCAAATGGCCCGGCTGACGGTTCAGATCGCTAGCCTCGAGCGGACGATCGAACGAACGGAGTCCCGTGCCGACGAGGCCGGCATCGGCAGGGATCGGCTCGCGGAACTACGAGGGAACGCGACTGCGATCCGCCAGGCCGCTTCGGAGCACGCCGGACCGGATGTCGCGGCGGTCGCCCGGGGAGTGGCCGGCGACGGACCCCCTGATGACGCAGGGCCACCGGCCGATCGCGGCGGCCCCGGTAACGACGAGTCGCCGGAACCCGGTGAGACGGCGACAGGAAACGGTTCGGGCGCGTCGAACGGTTCGGATGCGGGAACCGATCCCAACGGTCGCTCGTCGGGAAACGGCGCTGATGAGCGCTCGCCCGGCGCGCCGTCGACCGACCCTGACGAACCGGACGGCGAATCGAACGATGGGTCCGATACCAACTCAGGGACGCCCAGCGGGGCCGACACCGACGGCTGATCCACTTTACCCGGGCTCAAACCACGTCGATCCGTCGCGTATTGCGAGCAGACACGCTTTTCAGCGCCGATCACTAACGCTGTCTCGATGGATTCCGCCGCGCTGTTGGATTTACTCGGGAACGAAAACCGGAGGCGAATTCTCCAGTTACTCGCCCGGAAGCCGTGTTATGTTACTGAAATTTCTGAATACCTCGGCGTGAGTCCCAAGGCGGTCATCGAGCACCTGCGAAAACTCGAGGAGGCAGGGCTGATCGAGAGCCGCGTCGACGACCAGCGGCGGAAGTACTTCCACATCGCCCGGAACGTCCGACTCGAGGTGAACGTCTCGCCGTACGGTTTCGCGAGCAAGAGCGCCTATCCGGCCAACAGTAGTTTCGATATCACGACCTGTCGACACCTCTCTCTTGATATCTCGTGGGACGAAACCGAGAATCTCGACGAGTTACTCGCCGTGTTAGAAGATCTAGAACGGCTCGAAAACGAGCTGTCGCTGGCCCAGCGATGGGTGCAGGGACGGCTCTACGACGTGCTCGAGAACATCTCCGAGACCGTCGGTGCCGGCCCGGAGAGTCGAATCTACGCCGACCTGCTCGCCAGCGTCCGCTCGGAACCGAAATCGGTCGGCGAACTCAGCGAAGATATCGACGCTCCCCGCGAAGTCGTCGCTGACTTACTCGAGGTGATGGCCGACAACGGGGTCGTTCGCCGGACGGAACGCGGCTGGGAACTGACGACGAACGGCTAACTCAGTCGACATCCTGCGAGAGCCCGTCGCGGAGGTCGCGACCGAAGTAGTAGCCCACGACGGACGCGAGGAGTCCGACGGTCGCGCCGACAGCGATGAGTGGCTGTCCGGAGCCGACGGCGATGAGGACGGTGTTGCTGATGACCGCCGCGACGCCGCCGACCGAGATGCCGGCCGCGCTCATCTCGAGATAGCGCCGCTTCGACGCGAGGAGCCCGATTATGAAGGCGACGGCGAACATGCCGATCATGCGGCCGGCAAACGGCAGGACGGTCGCCCCGGCCAGGACGCCGGCGCTGAGCACGCCGACGAGCGCGACGTACTCCTTCGGCGAGAAGTATCGCCCGAGCGAGAGTCGCGACGTGATCGGTGAGAGCCACGATCGCGACGAGTCGGTGTCGGACCCGGAGTCGGCTGTCCCGTCGCCTTCGAGGCCGGCGTCTTGCGCGGGATCGAACCCCGTGAGAGGATCCACGTCGGTGTCGCCGCCCGCTGTGCTCCCCGCGGTCTCGGACGGCCCGTCGTCGACGGTGGGGCCCGACTCCGAGAGCAGGCGATCCGTCTCCTCGAGGAGGTCGTCGGTCGCGGGGGCGTCCGGCTCCCGACTTTCGGTCACCTCGTCCGAACGGTCGCTCATACTCGAATCCAGGCCGGCCTCCATCATGGACCTTTCCCCGTCCGGACGCAGACTATTCCCTGCCCGGCCGCAGGCTATACGAGGGCGGCACCCCCATCGAGCCTATGACCTGGGCTGTGACAGCTACGTTCGGCCTCTGTTCCATCGGGGCCGGCGCGTTCATCTACGTGCTCGTGGCGAACCTCGAGCCCCAGCCCGAGTATCCAGCGCTCATGACGGACCTGCTTCGACTCCTGGGTCTCGCGATCGCGGTTGCGGCACTCGGGATCGGGCTGGTCTTTCTCGTCGCCGCCGGCTCTGCATACACGTGGTGACAGTATATGCACATGTGGCGACAGCATGCGTACACGTGGCGACAGCGCCGAACGCTGCTCGCCCGAAAAATCAGTGAAACCGACCGTTAGCGAACCGAGTCGAGCAGGAGCTTCTGTTCGACCCGCTTGACCTCGTGTTGGACGTCGCGGACGGCGTCGATGTTCGCCGAGATCGAACTGATCCCTTCGTTGACGAGGAATCGGGCCATCTCGGGTTTAGAGCCGGCCTGTCCGCAGATGCTCGTATCGACATCGTGTTCGCGACACGTTTCGATGACGTTACTGATGAGTCGCAGGATGGCGGGGTGGAGTTCGTCGAAGCGGTCGGCGACGTGCTCGTTGTTGCGGTCGACCGCGAGCGTGTACTGGGTCAGGTCGTTGGTCCCGAAGGAGGCGAAATCGATGCCCGCTTCGGCCATTCCCTCGACGGACAGCGCAGCGGCGGGCGTCTCGATCATGGCACCCCAACGGCGCCTCTGGGGATCGATTCCCGCCTCCTTCATCAGCTCCTTGGTCTGGTAGATGTCCTCGGCGTCGTTGACCAGCGGGAGCATGATCTCGACGTTGTCGTAGCCCAGCTCGTAGAGGCGACGGAACGCCTCGAGTTCGTGGGCGAAGACGTCCGGCCGGTCGAGCGAGCGGCGGATGCCCCGGTACCCGAGCATCGGATTGTGCTCGTCGGGCTCGTCCTCGCCGCCCTCGAGTTGGCGGAACTCGTCCGTCGGCGCGTCGAGCGTGCGGACGCGGACGGGCCGCGGATAGAACTCGTCTGCGACGCCGCGAATTCCCTCGACGAGCTCCGTAATGTAGGCGTCCTCGCCGTTCTCCGCGATGAATTTCGCGGGCGTCTGGTTCAGCGAGAGGATCATGTGCTCCATACGGAGCAGGCCGACGCCGTCGGCACCCGTCGCGGCCGCTCGTTCGGCGGCTTCCGGGATGGAGACGTTGACCTTGACCTCCGTCGCGGTCATCGGTTTGACCGGCGACTGCGGGCGAACCTCCTCGACCGGTTCGGTCTCCTCATCGGGTTCGACTTCGGATCCCTCGAGCACCGCGCCCTTGTCACCGTCGAGCGTGACGACCTGGCCGTCCTCGAGGGTGGTCGTGGCGTTGGTCGTCCCGACAATGGCGGGGACGCCCAGTTCGCGCGAGACGATGGCGGCGTGGCTGGTCATGCCGCCCTCATCGGTGATGATGCCCGAGGCCCGCTTCATCGCGGGCACCATGTCGGGCATCGTCATCTCGGTGACGATGATGTCGCCCTCGCTGACCTTGTCGAGGTCGTCGAGCTTGATGACGATCCGCGCGGGACCGCTGACCGTCCCCGGACTCGAGCCGAGCCCGTCGACGAGCACGTCGCCGGTGCCACTCGAGTCGGTCCCGTCAGTACTGCCGCCCTCGGCGGCTTGCACGCTCCCGCTGCCGTCGGTCAGTCCCTTCGCGGCGTCGACGCTCCCGGTCGGATCCGCGACGTCGCTTCCGTCCTCGTCGATCGTCGTGATCGGCCGCGACTGGAGCATGTAGACGTCACCGTCGACGATCGCCCACTCGACGTCCTGGGGTTCGCCGTAGTGGTCCTCGACGCGCTCGCCGAGGTCCATGAGCGCGTCGATCTCGTTGTCGGAGACGACTCGCTGGGTCCGCTTGTCCTCGGGCACTTCGCGCTCGATGGTCTGGCCGGTCGCCTCGTCTTTCTCGTGCATCACCTTCTTCTCGGCGATGGTGACGTCCATGGACCGGTCATCGCGATCGATGACGTAGTTATCCGGCGAGACGGCACCGGAGACGACGGCCTCGCCCAGCCCCCACGCGGCCTCGATGATCATCGTCGCGTCGCCCGTCGAGGGGTGGCTCGTAAACATCACGCCCGACTTCTCGGCGTCGACCATCTGCTGGACGACGACCGCGATGTTCACTGCGGAGTGATCGAACCCCTGTTCTTGCCGGTAGTAGATCGCTCGCTGGGTGAACAGCGAGGCCCAACACTCCCGGACGCGGTCCAGCAGGGCTTCCTCGGTCACGTTGAGGAACGTCTCCTGTTGGCCCGCGAATGAGGCGTCCGGCAGGTCCTCGGCCGTCGCCGACGACCGAACGGCGACGAACGCCTCACCGTTGCCGACCTCGTGGTAGCTCTCGAGGATCTCCGTCTGCAACTCGTCGGGGAACGGCGTCTCGAGGATGAGTTCCTGTGCGCGGTCGGCCGCGTCGGCCAGCGCGGCCGAGTCGTCGACGTCGACGTCGACGGCCGCGAACAGCTCCTCGTCGATTTCGGCCTCTTCGATAAACGATCGATAGGTCCCAGCGGTGACGACGAATCCCGGTGGAACGGGCAGCCCCGCGCCCGTGAGCTCGCCCAGGGAGGCACCTTTACCGCCGACCGTCTCGAGGTCGCCGGCACTGATCTCGTCCAGCCAGAGTACAGCCATCTCTAGTGAGGTGGTCACTGGAACGAATAAAGAAGGTTGCGAACGGCCGCTATCAATTCTAACTCGAACCTGAATGAGATTTTCCCGTTTCTATCGTCAGACGGGCCGTTCCGATCGGGGTCGGCTGCTCGCGAACCGCTTGATTTTGCGAGATGGCGACCTCGTACATCGAGATTCAACCGTTACACTCCGGTACCGTCGACTGACCTGTTTCTTGTGGCGAATATGCGGTCTCGGAGACGGTCACCGCTGTCAGTCTCTCCGTCTCTCTGTTTCCCTGTCTGTCTGTGAAATCCGTTCCCGCAGCTACTCCGCTCCCGAGCGAGTATGGACTGGTGATCCATCGCACGATCTCGAGGCCGATATCAGGCCTCGAGAATCTCGTCCTCGGCGTCTTCGGGGACGACGATCGAGCCGTCGAGGACGGTGACGCCCCGGCCGCCGACCCGTACCGCGTCGTCGAGCCGAACGCGAACCAGACCCGGCCGGTCGACGTAGTGGCCCTGCTCGAGCCGGAGTTCATCGGGCAGGTCGTCGTCGAACGCCCCGAAGCGATCGAGGTACGCACAGACGGCCCCGCTGGCGGTGCCGGTGACCGGATCTTCCGGGACGCCGGCTCCCGGCGCGAACATGCGACCGTGGAGCGTCGACTCGGGCTCGAGCGCGTCGAACGAAAAGAGGTAGACGCCCGCGGCGTCGACCGCGTCGGTGAGGTCCTCGATCGCGGCCATGTCGGGCTCTGCATTCCCGACGTCCGAGAGGTACGTGATCGGCGCGATCAGGAACGGGAGGCCGGTCGAGGACACCGCGAGCGGAATGTCGGCGCTCGCGCCCTCGAGCGCGGCCGCATCGACGCCTAGCGCGTTCGCGACGCGGTCGTAGCCCACGTCGACTTCGCGGATCGACGGCTCGTCCTGCGTCATCCAAACCGTGCCGTCCGCCGCGACCTCGATGTCGAGGACGCCGACGTTCGTCTCGAGCGTCGTCGATCCGGGCTCGAGGTCTTCGTCGTGAAGGTGAGCGAAGCTCCCGATCGTCGCGTGACCACAGAGATCGACCTCCTGGGTTGGCGTAAAGTACCGCACACGACGGTCGGCGTCCACGCTCGAGCGGAGGAACGCCGTCTCGCTGACGGCCATTTCGGCGGCGATCGCTTGCATCTGGTCGTCCGAGAGCCCGTCCGCGTTCGGAACGACGCCCGCCGGGTTCCCGGTGAGCGGTTCGTCGGTGAAGGCGTCGACCTGCAAGACTCGAATCGTCTCCATACGACGTGCGTGGTGCGACCGGCGTATGAATCCTCGGTCCCGCCGTCGGCGGACGGCCCACTCACAGCTCGCCGATCCACGAGACGATGTCGTCGACGACCTCCTCAGCGACGTTGTTTCGAACGGCGTACGCGAACGCCAGCGACTCCCCTTCGCCCGGCATGAACAGGTGGTTGAGTCCCTCGTACGTCTTGAACGTCGTCGCCGACTTCCCGTCGAGTTCGCGCTCCCACCGCTCGAGGTCATCGGTCACGGTCACCTGAAAGTCGCGCTCGCCCTGCAGGAACCGGAACGGAACGTCGACCTCGGCCGCAGTCTGGACGTGGTCGTACGCCGTGATGCTGTCCCAGAAGGCCCCTGGTTTCCCGAGCAGCCGTTCGTCGGGCTCGTACTCGCCCTCTCGGACCCGGTCGCTCTCGTCGACCCAGGTCTCGTACGTGGCGCGCAGATCTTCCCACTCGTGGCTTCCAGCCGTCGCCTTGTGCTCGAGTTGCTCGAGGGTCAGTTCGCGATACGGCCGCGCCGGCGCGGCCAGCCCGACGACGCCGGCGAGATCACCGTCTCGAGCGGCGATCCTTGGAGCGGCTCGGCCGCCGAGTCCGTGCCCGACGACGACGATCCGGTCCGGGTCGACGCCGTCGACGGCCCGGAGCCGCTCGATCGCGACCGCGGCGTCGTCGACTGTGACGCGATCGAGCGTGTACTCGTCGAGCGCGACCTCGCAGGCAGTATCGCGTTTGTCGTATCTGAGAGACGCAACGCCCCGCGTGGCGAGCCCCTCGGCGAGGTCCGCGAACGTCCTCGTGGCGCCTCGAGGAGTGTCCGCGGTCATCGGACCGTCGTCGTGAACGAGGACGACGCCGGGAACTCCGTCGCCGTCCGCGGGCGTCGCGACGGTCCCCGACAGCGAGCAGTCCGGAACCGAGAGCGAGACGTCCCGCTCGCCGAACGCGTTCGAATCGACGTACGCCGGTCGTTCGTACTCGTCGGCGATGCCACAGTTGCGGATCCGCGATTCGGTATCGACGATGACGCCGCAGTCGTGGTCGCCGCGGTCGAACGCCAGCGTCACGGTGACCACCTTGCCCCGGTTGCTCGCAGTCACGCTCGTCTCAACGACTTCCTCGAACGCGCCGCCGACCGTTTCGAAGGCCAGCCAGACTCGTTCGAGTCGACCGGGATCGCCGTACCGGTCCCGTCCGTTCTCCACGAATCGTTCACTGGCCCGTTCGAACCGCCCGTTCGCGAGGTCGTCGACGAACGCCGTCGCTACCTCGTCGGCGGACGTTGAGCCGTTGGTTTCGTCGTCAGCGCCGGTCCCGAGCAGATTGGTACAGCCGGCTGCCGCCGTCGCTGTCGCCGTCGATACCGCTGCCAGAACGGTCCGTCGTCGAGGTGCCATCGATACCGACTCGACCACGGTCTGTCAGATAAAGACGAGGTCGATTCTCTGTGACTGTGTTTGCGTTTGATATACGAAGGGGCCGCCGTGCGTGTGGCGCTCGATCAATCGTCGCTCGCTTCCTCGAGTGGATCGCCGTGCTCGTGGTCGGCCATCGGCGGCAGGTCGCCCGACTCGTGCGTTCCGACCGGTGGTCGGTTCACGTCCGCGGCGGGCGAGGACTCGAGGTCCGTCCGTTCCTCGCCCTCGATCGCTTCCATCTCGCCAACATCGCGCGTATCCTGATCGATCCGCATCGAGCAGAACTCCGCGCCGCACATCGAGCAAAAGCGGGCTTCCTTGTAGTTGTCCTCGGGCAGCGTCTGATCGTGGAACGACCGGGCGCGGTCGGGATCGAGCGCGAGGTCGAACTGCTCGCGCCACTCGAACTCGTAGCGGGCCTCCGAGAGGGCGTCGTCCCAGTCGCGAGCACCGGGCCGTTCGTTGCCGACATCGCCGGCGTGGGCGGCGATCCGGTAAGCCGCGAGACCGTCGCGGACGTCTTCCTCCTCGGGAAGGCCGAGGTGTTCCTTCGGGGTGACGTAACACAACATCGCGGCACCGGCCTGGGCAGCCATCGCGGCTCCGATGGCACTGGTGATGTGGTCGTAGCCCGGCGCGATATCAGTGACGAGCGGCCCGAGCACATAGAATGGCGCGCCGTCGCAGACGTCCTGCTGGCGCTCGACGTTCTCTGCAACTCTGTGCATCGGAACGTGGCCCGGCCCTTCGACCATCACCTGGACGCCGCGGTCCCAGCCAGTGCGAGTGAGTTCGCCTAGCGTATCGAGTTCGGCGTACTGGGCTTCGTCGCAGGCGTCGGCCAGACAGCCGGGGCGCAGGCTGTCCCCGAGGCTGAAGGTAACGTCGTGCTCGGCGAAGATCTCGCAGAGTTCCGGGAATATCTGGTACAGCGGGTTCTGCTCGCCGTTCTCTTCCATCCACTTGGCCATGATCGAGCCGCCCCGCGAGACGATTCCCGTCTTCCGGCCGTCGGTCAGCGGCAGGTGCTCTGCGAGAATTCCCGCGTGGATCGTCATGTAGTCGACGCCCTGCTCGGCCTGCTTTGTGATGATCTCGAGCAGCAGTTCTTTCGTCACATCTTCGGGGCTCCCGGCCTGCTTGACCGCTTCGTACAGCGGCACCGTCCCGATCGGGACCGGCGAGTGCTCGACGTGGGCTTCTCGGATCTCGTCGAGATCGCTCCCGGTACCCAGATCCATCACCGTGTCCGCGCCGTAGTGGACCGCGGTGTGGAGCTTTTCGAGTTCCGTCTCGAGGTCGCTGGTCGTCTCGCTGTTGCCGATGTTGGCGTTGACTTTCGTCGCGAACTCGCGGCCGATGATCATCGCGTCGAGCGCGTCGTGGTTGACGTTCGCCGGAACGACGGCCTGCCCCTCGGCGACCTGCTCGCGGACGAACGCCGGATCGCGGTTCTCTCGTTCGGCGACGCGTTCCATCTCGGGCGTCACCGTCCCCTCGCGGGCGGCCTGAATTTGTGTCTGCGGCATCGATAACTAGGTTGTACTACTCGATTATAAATTGCCGGATGCCGGTCCCCCACTATAGTAGCCACTGAAACGATTCACACTGATCGGACAGCTGTCGTTCGATCAGGCGTGCGAATCGTTTCAGCCGACTTAAGGGGGCCGCGCTCGAGAGACCGGGTAGGTGGCCATCAGATGTCCGACCTACCGGACGACTTCGACTGTACGATAACCAACTGGGAGTATATTTACGGCCTGTGTCGGGATGTCGCCGACGACGTGCGCGACGACGCGTTCGAGCCGGACGTCGTCGTCGCGCTGGCCCGGGGCGGCTGGTTCGCGGGGCGGTGTCTCTGTGACTTCCTCGGACTGAACGACCTGACGAGCCTGAAGATGGAACACTACGTCGGCGCCGCCGAGAAATCCGGCGAGCCGACCGTCCGCTATCCGATGCCCGAGGGGAGCGTCGAAGGGAAGGACGTCCTCATCATCGACGACATCGCCGACACCGGCGGCTCAATCGAGCGCGCATACGAGTACGTCGACGACCGCGACGCTGGCGAGGTCCGCACCGCGACCCTCCAGTTGCTCGGCACCAGCGAGTTCCAGCCCGACTACGTCGGCGAACGCCTCGAGGAGTGGACCTGGGTCGTCTACCCGTGGAACTTCATCGAGGATATGGTGGACCTGATCACCAGTGCGATGGAAAAGGCCGACCAGGAGCGCTTCACGAACGACGAGATCCGTCACTTCCTCACCGAACACCACGGTATCGAGCGCATCGAGATGGAGATCGCCCAGCCCGACCGGCTGTCGGAAGTCCTGAGCGAGATGGAACGCCGCGAGGTGCTCGAGTCGGTTGAGACGGGCGAGTGGACGCTCGTCGAGTAACGCGTCTCGCTGCCCGTTTTCGGGTCCGTCCGTCAGTCGCGACGCGGATCGGTGATCGGTCGAGCCGATCCGGAGCCGCCGTCACTCCGAAGTCGACTCGGTGTCGGCGGCTCTCGTCGCTCCGTCCGTTGCGCCTTCGTTCTGTCCGCTCTCGTCGACCAGCGCGCCTTTCCACGTGCCGCGCGAAAACCACGCGACGGCGGCGATCGCACCGACGATATCGCCGATTACGACGCCCGTCCAGATACCGGTCGGTCCCCAGTCGGCGACGAAGACCAGATAAGCGGTAACGGGGACGCGCACGATCCAGAGCCCGAGCACCGCGAACGCGAGCGCCGTCTTCGTGTTGCCGGCCCCGCGGAACGCGCCCTGGACGACCTGCAAGACGCCCATGAAGGCGAAGCCGACCGCGGCGAAGCGGAGATAGGTCACGCCGTAGTCGATCGTCGCCGCTTTCCCCGCCGCGTCGGCGGTGACGAACACCGAAACGAACGGTTCCGGAAAGAGGAACGCGAATATACTGGCCGTGACCATGACCGCGCCGATCACGCTCGCGGCGATCCGGACCGCCCTCGCCGCCCGATCGGGGTTCCCCGCCCCCAGGTTCTGGCCGACGATCGAATCCGTCGCTTGCCCCAATCCCAGCGCCGGCAGGAAGGCCAGCGAGATCAGTCGATTGCCCAGGCCGTAGGCCGCGACGACCGCCGGCGGGAAGGTCACGACGATCGCCGTCATCGCGACGAGGGCCAGCGCCGTCATCGACTGCTCGAGCGCCGTCGGGACCCCCAACCGGGTGATCTTCGCGACGTACTCCCGTCGCGGCCGGAGATGGCTGGGCTGGATATCCGGACCTACGTCGGTGTAGTACAGCAAGTAGAAGCCGATCGCCGTCGCGAGCCCCCGAGAGATGAGGGTCGCGACGGCGGCCCCCTCGACCTCGAGGCGGGGGAACGGACCGACGCCGAAGATGAACAGCGGATCGAGCGCGAGATTGAGGACGACGCTGACGAGCATCACGCGCATCGGCGCTCGAGTGGTGCCGTAGCCGCGCATGAGCGCGACGAAGACGAAAAAGCCAAAGAGAAAGGGAAGCCCGAGGAAGAAGATCCGGAGGTAGCCGGCCGCGAGCGGGATGATCTCGGCCTGCGTCGCGGCGTCGGCGGGCAGGGCGGCGAGGAGCGGCCCCGTGGCGAAAAAGCCCAGCGTACTCAGTCCGACAGCGACCAGCGAGACGAACGACAGCGTCTGGCCGGCGATCAGTCCGGCGTCGCCGCTTTTCGCGCCGGTGTGCTGGGCGATCAGGATCGCGCCGGCCGTCGTGAAGCCGCCGCCGATCGCGATCAGCAAGAAGAGGATCGGAAACGCGAGGCTCACGGCCCCCACCGCGTCGGGCGAGAGCGCCCCCAGCCAGAAGGTGTCGCCCACGTTGTAGGCGACCTGTAACAGCTGAATGACCACGAGCGGCCACGCGAGCCGGATCATCGGTCGAACGAGAGGGCCGTCCGTGAGCGTTCCATCGTCCGATTCCGCAACCATAGCGAAACATGACGGCGGCGCTACTTGGGTTCTCGTGAGCCGTGGTAGCGACAGCCATCAGTTTCGACTACCGGCACGGATCACCGCTTCGCGACGAGCCCGGGAGGAACCAGTCCGTTTACGGTTCTGCTCGGCCCATCTCTCGCCATGACGATCGGCGTAATCGGCGGCAGCGGCATCTACGACGCACTGCCACTCGAGAACACCCGCAAAGAGGTGATTTCGACACCGTACGGCGAGCCGAGCGAGAAAATCACTCTCGGCGAACTTGCCGGGCGAGACGTCGCCTTCCTTCCGCGCCACGGTGAGGATCACCAGCATCCGCCGACCGACGCGGCCTACCGGGCGAATATCTACGCGCTGAAGTCGGTCGGCGTCGACCGGATCATTGCCACAAACGCGGTCGGGAGCCTGCGCGAGGACCTGCCGCCGCGAACGCTGGTTATTCCCGACCAGATCTTCGACCGGACCAAACACCGCACGCCCACCTTCTTCGGCGACGGCATGGTCGTCCACATGGGCTTTGCCGATCCGTACTGTCCCGAACTGGTCTCCCACCTCGCGGAATCGGCACGGGAAGCGACCGACGGCGGAACGAAAACCCAGGAAGACGGCACGTACGTCTGCATCGAAGGCCCGCAGTACTCTACCCGGGCCGAGAGCGAGTTCTACCGCGACCAGGGCTGGGACATCATCGGCATGACCGCCATCCCGGAGGCCAAACTCGCCCGCGAGGCCGAACTGAGCTACGCCACCGTCGCCGGCGTCACCGATTACGACGTCTGGAAGCAAGACAGCGAGGTCACCCTCGAGGAAGTCCTCGAGAACGCCGCGGCCAATCAGGACGCGATCAACGCGGTCGTCGAACGCGCCATCCGAACGATGCCCGAGGACTTCGAGAGCGAGGCCTGGAGTGCCCTCGAGGGGACGATCAACACGCCACAGGAGGCGATCCCCGAGGAGACGCTCGAGCGCGTCGATCTGCTGGCCGGCGACTACCTCGAGTGAGTCTACTCGAACGCGCGTCTGAGCTCCAGCGCGGTCGTCTCGTCGGTTCGGTCGATGCGCCGGGCCCGCTCGAGTCGCGGCGGTTCGCCGTCCGACCGCATCCCGTCGCCTGACGGCGATTCCGTTGCCCGTTCTCGTTCTCCATCTCGACTTTGGTCCGGTTCCCGCGCCGTCGATTGGGTCGGCGACGGATCCGGTACCGCGGTTCGCTCGGCCGTGGGAGGCGAGTCGATGGCGTCCCCGAGCGCGACGCAGTCGTCACAAAAGTCGTTGCTCCCCCACTCGAGGGTGTGAAGTGGCACGCCGAGGACGACGATCTGTCGGGCATAGCGGCGGTGCGTCCCGGATTCGGCCAGCACGCCACAGCGGACGCACTGTCGCCGACCGGTTTCGAACGGCTCCTCCTCGAACCGGTGCTCGATCCCGAAGGTGTGGGCCGGATACAGCGGGAGGCGGCTCACGAGGAGGAGGCCGACGAGGACCACCAGAAAACTCACGGCCGAGATCCACATCGCGACCGTCGGCTCGAACCGGAACAGCGGCCCGACCATGGCCACCGCGAGGAGGGCGATTGGCAGCAGCTTCCGGACCAGCGCGAACGTCTCGACACGAGTGCGAAAGAGGGCATCGTCCGGCCTCGTCATCGACTCGAGGTTTCGCCGGTGCGGGCTAAACGCTTGTGGGCGCTCGAGTCATTCCCAAGCCGGTACGAAGCGTCACTCTCAAGCCGGTACGGAGAGTTCAGTCGGCGATCGCTTCGGTCGCCTCGGCCTCCACTGCCGCCTCCATGACCCAGAGATCGCCGAACAGTTCGTCCTGCTCGAGCGTCACCGTCCCCCGATGAGCCAGAAAGAGCAAGGCGAGGTAGGTCATCACGCGCGTGCCGCCGATCCCGTCGATTTCGGCGTACAGCACCTCGTCGCGGCCTCGCTCGTAGTGCTCTTTGAGCTCGGCCTCGACATCGTCGATGACCGCCTCGATATCCTCCTCGTGGGTCGTGTGGGTCACGTCGTCGCTGGTCGGCTCGTCGTCGACCCGGAAGTCATCGCCCGAGTGGTAGTTCAGCTCCTGCACGCCACGATCGTATCCCTTCGGCGAATCGCTCGTGTCGTAACTTCGTGATTCCTTCCACCAGGTGTCGCGCTCGGCGGTCCGAAGCTCGCGGACCAGTTCGTCCAGCGTCTCCGGCTTCCCGCGGGCGTGCTTGCGCTCGAGGCGGCGCTCCATCTCCTCCTCGAGGTTCTCGACGGGATCGAACCCCGGCGGATACTCCCGACCGTCGTCGCCCTCCGGGTCCATCGGCCCGTCGTCGGCGAAGGGCGCTTCCCACGGCGGGAGCTCCTCCTCGTCGGGCTCGTCGGTGGCGAACAGCTCGTCGCTTTTCATCCGCAGGAGGACGCTCGCGTAGAACAGCGCCCGCCCGGAGGTTCGCAGGTCGACCTCGTCGATCGCCTCGAGGAACTTGTCGGTGACCGCGACGATGTCGATGTCCCACGGGTCGATGTCGCCGTCCTTCGCGAGCTGAACGAGCAGTTCGACGGGCTCGACCGTCTCCTCGTCTTCGTCGTCTTCGTCGTCGTCGGACGTCTCCGTGGCCGTTTCGACGTCCGCGAACTCGAGGACGGAACCGTCGGCCCCGACCGGCGGGCTCTCGTCGTCGGAATCGTCGTCCGTGCTCGCGTCCGCATCCCCGGGGCGCTCGCGGTCCTCGTGGCCCGCGATATCGAGGGGGATCTCGTCCCCCCCATCGGTATAAAAATCGTCGTGATTAGTCACTGACCGGCACCTCCTCCCCGCTGCCGTCGCCGCCGTCGCTCAGATCGATTCCAGTAACAGCGCTCACGTTATCTTGTTGCATCGTCACACCGATCGCCCGCTCGGAGCGGTCGAGCATCGCCGACCGGTGGGAGACGACGACGAACTGGGCCTTGTCGGAGAGTTCGTCGACCATCTCGCCGATCCGATCGGCGTTGACGGCGTCGAGGAAGGCGTCGACCTCGTCGAGCGCGTAGAACGGGGCCGGGTTGTGCCGCTGGATCGCGAAGATAAAGGCGAGTGCGGTCAGCGACTTCTCGCCGCCGGACATCGCGTCAAGCCGCTGGATCGGCTTGTCGCCCGGCTGTGCCTTCATCGTCAGCCCGCCGTCGAACGGATCCGCCTCGTTCTCGAGGTGGAGCGTCCCCGTCCCCTCCGACAGCTTCTCGAAGATCTCGGTGAAGTGGGCGGCGATCGCGTCGTAGGCGTCCATGAACGTCTGTTTTTTCTGGGTCTCGTATTGCTCGATCCGCTCGCGAATGCCGTCGGCCTCTTCGACCAGCGTTTCCCTGCCCTCCTCGAGCGTCTCGAGATCGCTCCGAACCTGGTCGTACTCGTCGATCGCGAGCATGTTCACCGGCTCCATCGCCTCCATATCCGTCTGCAGGTACTCGATCATCTCGAGGACGGTGTCGTGATCCGGCACGTCCTCGGGGTTGTAGTCGCCGACCTCCGATTCGAGGGACTCGATCTCCCACTCGAGGCTGCTCGCGCGCTCGCCGGCGTCCTCGAGTTTGCTTTCGACGGTGTTGACCCGATCTTGCTGTTTGTCGCGCTCCGTCCGAGCCTCGGATAGCTCCTCCTTGAGGTCGCTGCGCTCGGCTTTCAGTTCCGTGAGCTCTGCTTCGAGTTCCGCGACGGCCTCGTGTTTCGCCTCGAGGGTCTCGCGTTTCCCGTCGATTTCCGTCTCGTACTCATCGATTCGGTCTTCGTGCTCGGCCGTCCGGTTTTGCGCGGCCTCGATGTCGTCGTGGAGGTCCTCGATGGCGTCCTCGGCGTACTCCTTCTCGAGGCTTAGCTCGTTGAGTTCGTTGTCGAGTTCCTGTATGCGGTCCTCGCGCTCGTCGATCTCGGCCTCGAGCGCCTCGATCTGGTCGGTCAGCTCGGGAATCTTCGAGTCCGCGAGCTCGCGCTCGAGATCGGAAATATCCGCTTCGAATTCCTCGACCGTCGCCGTCTTCGCGTCGATCTCGTCGGAGATCTCGTTCATCCGCTCGTCGACCGACTCGCGCTCTTCGCGGAGCTCCTCGAGGTCCGACTCGAGGGATTCGATCTCGGCCTCGATCTCCTCGCGTTTCTCGTCGAGACCCTCGAGTTCGGACTCGATCGAGCGGACCTCGTCGGCCGCGTCGCTCTTGCGGTCGCGAGCGTCGTCGAGTCGCTCTTCGACGCCGCGGGCGTCCTCGCGAAGCGACTGCCGTTCTTCCTGCAGTTCCGTGATCTGTTTCGCAACGCGCTCGAGTTGGCCCTCGCCGCCGCCGGTAAAGGAGTAGCGCGAGCCGCCGCCGGAGCCGCCGGTCATCGCGCCGCTCTTCTCGACTAAGTCGCCGTCGAGCGTGACCATCCGATAGTCACCCATGTACGAGCGGGCGGTCTCGATGTCCTCGACGACCAGTGTATCACCGAGAACGTAGGAGAAGACTCCCGCGTATTCGCTGTCGAAGTCGACGAGGTTGTACGCGAAGTCGACGACCCCCGGATCACTCGGCGCGTTGGGGAGTCGACGCTGGCTCATGTCCGTCAGCGGCAGGAAGGTCGCCCTCCCCGCGTTTCGGGACTTGAGGTGCTCGATACACTGTTGGCCGATGACGTCGTCGTCGACGATTACGTTCGCCAGTCGACCGCCGGCGGCGGTCTCGCAGGCGACCGCGTACTCGCCGGGAACGGTCCCAAGCTGGGCGACCGCGCCGTGAACGCCGTCGATCCCCGAGTTGAGGATCGTCGTCACCGCGCGACCGAACGAGGAATCGCCGCTCTCGCCCGCGTTAGCCTCGAGTTCGGCGTACTCCTGTTGTTTGGCCTGGATCTCGTCGTCGAGGTCGTCGATATCGGACTGCAGCCGTCGCTTCTCGCTTTTCAGGTCGTCGACGACCTCCGCGATGTTCGCGCGATTCCGCTCGGCCTTCTCGAGTTCCCGCTCGAGGTCGCCGCGCTGGCTCTCGAGTTCGGGGAGCGCCTCGCGTCTCTCCTCGATCGTCTGCGCTTTCTCGCTGATGTTGTTCGACCGTCGCCGGGCCTCGTCGAGCAGGCGGTCCTGTTCGCGCTGGAGGTCGTTCCGCTCCGTCTTCACGTCCTCCAGTTGCTCCTTGCGCTCGGCCAGATCGGTCTTGAGTTCGTCGAACTCGGTATCGACGGCATCGATTTCGGCCTCGAGTTCGTCGCGTTCGGCCTCGCGTTCCTGAATCTCGCTCTTGATCGAGGCCTTCTCGAGTTTGTGCTCGCGCATCTCGTCCGTGAGGTCGTCGATCGTCTCCTGCTTGCGATCGATCTGGACGAACGCCTCGCGGCGCTTGGATTCGGCCTCCTCGATGGCGTCCTCGCTGGCCTCGATCTTGTCTTCGAGCCGCGAGATGTCGCCTTTGATCTCCTCGATTTCGCTTTTGATCCGGAGCTGTTCGTCCTCGCCCTTGCGCTCGATCTCGGCGTTCAGGTCCTCGAGGTCTTCCTGCAGGCGGACGACTTTGCCCTCGCGTTCGTCGAGTTCGCGCTCGAGTTCGCGGAGCTCGTCTTCGAGGTCGTCGACCTCGCGCTCGACCGACGCGAGTTCGGCGCGTTTCTCCTCGAGTTCGCTGGCTTTCTTGTAGCCCTCGTACTCCTCTTTTTCGCGGCGGAGCCGGCGGTAGCGCATGGCCTCCCGACGTTCGTCCGCGAGCTGGTCGAGGCGGTCGCGTTTCTCCTCGATGCGGAGTTCGGCCTCGTCGATCCGTTCCTGGACCGTCTCGAGTTCGCCGAAGGCGTCTTCCTTCTTGGCGTCGAACTCCGCGACGCCCGCGATCTCGTCGATGATCTCCCGGCGGGCGTGGGGCGTCATGTTGATGATCTCGGTGACGTCGCCCTGCATGACGACGTTGTACCCCTCCGGGGTGATCCCGGCCTGTGCGAGCAGGTCCTGAATGTCCGAGAGGTTGACCGAGCGGTCGTTGAGGTAGTAGTAGGAGTAGTAGTTGTCCTCGGTCTCTTTCACCCGCCGGCGGATGCGAATCTCGTCGACGTCGCCGACGTCGTCGCTGCCCGCGGCGTTGACGACCTGCGAGCGCTCGAGGGTGCCCTCGGCGTTGTCGAGAATCACCTCAACGGTGGCCTCGCGGGGGCCGCTCGCGGTCTCCTCGCCTTCGTGACCGGGGTTGTAGATGAGGTCCGTTAGCTTCTCGGCGCGAATCCCGCGGGTACGGGCCAGTCCGAGCGCGAAGAGGACGGCGTCGATGATGTTCGACTTCCCGGAGCCGTTCGGGCCCGTAACGACGGTGAAATCCTCGTAGAACGGGATCTTCGTCTTTCTACCGAAACTCTTGAAATTGTCGAGGACGATCGCTTTGATATACATTCTCTTTGCGCGACCTCCATACCGTCAGTAGCTGCCGAAACGAGGGAATCAATCCCTCCGCGGCATCCACTTCCGTTGTGTCGGCCGCAGTTATGCGACGATAATGTCGTCGCTACCTGAGTCTTCCGCTTCGTCACCGGTCGCTTCTTCCTCGACTTTCCCCTCGGCGTCCGCCGCCGCCTCGGCGACCTCGTCGGGTTCGGCTTCGGGTGTTTCGTCCGGCTTCGCTTCAGTCTCCTCGCTGCGACGTTCGGGGACGCGCGTCGGTGTGTCGGCGTCCAGTTCGGCCTCGAGGACGCGGATCCGCTCTTTCGCCTCGATAAGTTCGTCCGTCAGACCCTCTACCGTCGACTCGAGTTCCGCAACCGTCGATTCGAGCGTCTCGACGCGGTTGTTCGACATATCAACTAGGGGCCCGTCCGGCCACATAAACGTACGTCAGACGTACATAACTAATTCTACATATATTGGCCATGCCGCGTTTGCACTGGCTGCAGATCCGGTACCGGCCGCCCGCTGAATGGGATGACTGTGGAGACTGTGACAGCCAGTGTGAGAGGTATACAAACTGTAGCGGCGGGACGGGACGCGACGAATCGCGAGTGAAAACGAGACGCTCGGTGGACTTACGGCTCGAAATCGTCCACCGCGGGAAGTGTAAAGGAGAATGTCGCGCCCTCACCCGGTTCGGAGTCGACCCAGATCTCGCCGCCGTGGCGTTCGATGATCCGCTGACAGAGCGCGAGGCCGATCCCCGTCCCGGAATACTTCTTACGGCTGTGGAGGCGCTGGAAGACCTCGAACACGCGCTCTTGATCGTCGGGATCGATTCCGATGCCCTCGTCGTGCACCGAAATCACCCACTCTCGTCCCCGGCGTTCGGCGTCGACGGAAACTCGCGGCGGCTCGTCGCCGCTGTACTCGAGGGCGTTACTCAGCAGGTTCTGGAACACCTGTCGCAACTGGGCCGCGTCGCCCTCGGCGCGGGGGAGCGTGTCGGTCGTTATTTCGGCGTCCGTCTCCTCGATCTGGAGCTGTAGATCCGCGAGCACGCTCTCGAGGACCGAATCGAGGTCGACGGGTTCGATCGGATCCCCTTGCGTCTCGACTCGAGAGTACGCCAGCAGTCCATCAATCATGTCGCGCATTCGGTCGGCACCGTCGACCGCGAACGCGAGGAACTCCTCGCCGTCCTCGTCGAGTTCGTCGCCGTAGCGGCTCTCGATGAGTTGGAGGTAACTCGAGACCATCCGCAGGGGCTCTTGCAGGTCGTGGGAGGCCGCGTAGGCGAACTGTTCCAATCGACGGTTGGACTCCTCGAGTCGGTCGATCGTCTCCTCGAGTCTGCGCTGGTACTCCTTGCGTTCGGTGATGTCGTGGGCCATCGACACGCCGGCGAAGACGTCGCCTCGATTGTCGGTGATCGGGACCGTATAGAGCACCCACTCCCGGCCGGCGTACTCCAGTTCGACCGTTCGCTCCTTGCCCTCGAGTGCGGCTTGAAGCGCCGGTTTGAGCGTGTCGATCGTCTCCTCGGGCCAGACGTCGTCGAACTGTTCCCCCTCGGCTTCCGCCGGGTCCACGGGTATCTTGTCGAAGCCTTGCCCCGCGACCAGCGTGTACTCGAGGTCGTGGTCGAAGAGGGTGACGACGCCGTTCGGGAAGTGCTCGGCGAGGGTACGGTAGCGCTGCTCGGACTCCTCGAGTTCGCGTTCGCGCTTCTTTCGTTCCGTGACGTCGCGGTCCGAGACGACGATCGACACGACGTCACCCTCGTCGTTCGTGACGGGCCTGAAGACGCCGTTGAGCGTGTACTGCTCGCCGTCGGGTCGCGTGAGGTCGGCCTCGAAGTTGACGTACTCGCCGGCCGCCGCGCGTTCGGTCCACTCCCTGACCGAAGACCGAACGTCCTCGCCCTCTCCCCACCACGGCGTCTCCCAGAACGGCTCGCCGGTCACGTCAGCGAGGTCGGCGTCGATGTACTCCATCGCCGTCCCGTTGATATCCAGCACCATCCCGTCGGTCTCGAGCAGCCCGACGAGGATGTTCGGATCCTCGAAGATCGCTTCGAAGCGCCGCTCCGTCTGCTCGAGTTCCTGCTCGCGCTCTCTGCGTTCGGTGACGTCGCGGAAGTACACCGAGATCCCGGTCTCGGAGGGGTAGAGGTTCGCTTCGACACGGAAGTCAAGCGTGTCGTAGTACAGTTCGTAGCTGGTCGGCTCCTGCGTCTCCAGCGCCGTGTGGAAGGCGTCCCAGACCTCGTCGAGGTCACGGAGATCCGGGAACACCTCCCAGAGCTGTTCGCCGAGTAGCTCCTCCTCGGTCTGCTGGAGGAGTTCGGCGGCGCGCTCGTTGACGTGCGTGAATCGGAACTCGTCATCGACCGCGTAGAAGGCGTCGGAAATCCGCCCGAGAATGCGCTGGAGTTCGCTCTCGAGTTCCTGCTCGCGCTCCCAGCGGTCCGTCATATCGCGAGTTACCTTCAGATAGCCCCGATGGGTGCCGTTATCGTCCCGAACCGGCGTGATCGTCACGTTCGCCCAGAACCGCGTCCCGTCCTCTCGGACGCGCCACCCTTCGTCCTCGGCGGATCCGGTCTCGAGCGCTCGCTCGAGGTTTTGTTCGGGAACGTTCGCCGCTCGATCCGCATCGGTGTAAAACGTCGAGAAGTGCTCGCCGACGATCTCCTTGCGGTCGTAGCCCTTGAGGGTCCGCGCACCCCTGTTCCAGGTGAGGACGTGACCGTCCGCGTCCAGTCGGAAGATCGCGTACTCCTCGACGGCGTCGACCAGGGACTGAAACGCTTCCCTGTTCTCTTCTAGGTCCTCCTCGGACTGCTTCTGATCGGTAATATCGTAGTAAAATTCGACCCTGCCGCCGGCGAACTCCCCCGATTCGATCGGTTTACTCTGGTATCGGAGCCATCGGTCCTCGAGGTCGGTCCCGTCGTCCACGACCCGACACTCGAGGCGGTCGACGTAGTGATCGTCGTCGTACGACGAGAGGACGGTCTCGGCGAACGAATCGGCATCGGCAAACCTGTGTTTGAGGGTCTCGTCGATGACCGTCCGGTTGTTTCGCCCGACGAGACGCTCGTGATCGAGAGCGAAGTACTGCTCGATGGTCTCGTCGGCCCACGCAATCTCGCAGTTCTCGTCGAGGATACAGACGCCGATATCTGCTTTGTCGATGATGCTCGTGATCGAATCGTACGATTCCACCGCCGATGCGAGCGACTCCTGTCGGCGCTGTTCCTCGGTACGGTTGCGGGCGACGCCGATGGAGCCCCGGAACGTGCCGTCTTCCAGAAGGAGGTTGATCCGCAGTTCGTAGGGTATCGTGTCGCCGTCGACAGTTCTGACGGTGATATCGAACGTCGCGATGTCGTCCTCGTTGGGTGCGCCGATTTGGCTCGAAATCTCGCGTTCGATGCGTTCGATATCGCTATCGGCGAGCACGAGCGAGACGTGCTCGCCAAGGAGTTCGTCGCGCGTATAGCCGGTCGCCTCGACGATGACGTCGTTGACCGCGACGAAGCGTCCGTCCGTATCGACCTGGTAAATGCCGTCGTCGATCGTGTTGACGAGTGTCCGATACCGGTGGAGCGCAACGTCGTCGTCGTCGGCATCCCCCCAGAATGCCCCGCCGTCCGCGCCCGCTCGAGTACTCATGGATATCTGATAGCCGTTGAGCGGGGAAAAAACCCCCGCCGCGTTGCAGGTTTCCCCCGGTATCGTCCCGTTCGGCGAGGCCGTCGTCGACGAAGGAAAACGTAATAGAACGCGCACGAGAAGGCTCCAAAGCGGAGAATGTGTTCTCAACCGTCGTCGTTCAGCTGGCTCCTCGAGGCGTCTCGAGGACGCCCTTGAGCGACCGCTACAGTCGCCCCAGATCGCTGCCGGTGACCGGACAGCGAGGCGGTCGTCTGTTGGCCATTTTTATCGTGGTTCGCGGAGACGATTACATACGCAACATATCCCAGAAGCAGGTCACGGCGTCGACGTTTTCCCGCGAGGAACTCTGCCGGTTCGCCGACGAGTCGTTCACGGATGATGGAACCGATCGATGTCGCTACCCTTCCCACTGGGCTTTTCTGACCTCAGGCGACACCTCGACGGCGGCGACCTGTTGTTTGATGGGGGCATGACGCTTACCTACGAGTAGCAATGCCCGGAAACACCAGCCCGAGCCTCGAGGATATCGACGAGATCGCTCACGAACCGAGCCAGGAGTTCGTCGAATCGACCAACGTCGCCGAGTTCATGCAGACGTACGGGATCGACGACTACGACGACCTCATCGAACGGACGACGACCGAACTCGAGGGTGAACCCGAGAGCGGCGTCGACTGGTTCTGGGACGAACTGGTCGACTACCTCGGGATCGAGTTTGACGAGGAGTACGACGAGGTCCGCGATACCAGCGAGGGCCCGCAGTTCACCGACTGGTACCCCGGCGGCGAACTCAACATCGCCCACAACGTCGTGGATCGCCACGCGGCCGTCGACGAGGAGCGCCGGAACAAAGTCGCCACCATCTGGGAGGGCGAGCACGGCGAGGTCCGGGAGGTGACCTACCACGAACTCCACCGGCAAGCGAACCGGGTCGCGAACGCGCTCGAGGAACGCGGTATCGGAACAGGCGATACCGTGGGGCTCTACATGCCGATGGTCCCCGAAGTCGTCTCGATCCTCTATGGCTGTTTCAAGGTCGGTGCGATCGCCGTGCCGATCTTCTCGGGCTTCGGCGTCGACGCAGCCGCTACCCGGATCGCGGATTCCGAGTGTTCCGTGCTCTTTACCGGCGACGGCTTCTACCGTCGCGGCGACCCGGTCTTCCTCAAATCCGCCGCCGACGAGGCGATCGAGGAGGCCGGGCACGTCGAACACACGATCGTCTTCGACAGATTGGGGGCCAGCTCCGCGACCAGCGAACCTGAAATTCCCTGGATCGACGATCGCGACGAGTGGTGGGCCGACGCCGTCGAAATGCAGGACGACAAGTACGAGACGAAATCGCTCGACTCGAGTCAGGAATCGATGCTGCTCTACTCGTCGGGCACGACGGGCAAACCGAAAGGAATCGTCCACACGCACGCGGGCGTCCAGGTCCAGTGTCCCAAGGAGGTCTACTTCGGGATGGATCTCAAACCCGCCGACCGGTTCTTCTGGGTGTCCGATATCGGCTGGATGATGGGGCCCTGGAGTCTGATCGGGACCCACACCTTCGGCGGCACCGTCTTCATGTACGAGGGCGCGCCGGACTATCCCGAACCAGATCGCTTCTGGTCCATGATCGACCGCCACAAACTCACCCAGTTCGGCATCTCGCCGACCGCGATCCGCGCGCTCCGCAAACACGGGGACGAGTGGCTCGAGGGCCACGACCTCTCCAGCCTCCGGATTCTCGGTTCGACGGGCGAACCCTGGGATCCCGAGTCCTGGCACTGGTTCCACGAGAACGTCGGCGGCGGCGACTCCCCGATCATCAACATCTCCGGGGGTACCGAGATCTGTGGCTGCTTCCTGATGCCGATGCCGACGGAACCGCTCAAACCCTGTACGCTCGGTGGCCCGGGCCTCGGAATGGACATCGACATCGTCGACCGCGACGGGAACTCGGTCAGGGAGAACAACGAGCGCGGCTACCTCGTCGCCCGCGACTCGTGTCCGTCGATGACCAAATCGCTCTGGTCGGGCGACGAGCGGTATCTCAACGAGTACTGGTCGACGTTCCGGGACCCGCCCATGTGGGACCACGGCGACTGGGCCCAGAAGGACGACGACGGCTTCTGGTTCCTCCACGGCCGCGCCGACGACGCCCTCAACGTGGCCGGCCGCAAGGTCGGGCCGGCGGAGGTCGAAGGGGCGCTCATCGACCACGAGGCCGTCAATCAGGCCGCCGCGATCGGCGCGCCCGACGACACCACCGGCACCGCCGTCGTCGCCTACGTCGTCCTCGAGGCTGGAATCGAGGAAACGGACGATCTCCGGGAGGAACTGCGCGCGCAGGTCGGCGAGGAACTGGGTAAACCGTTCCGCCCGCGCGAGGTGCTGTTCGTGGATGAGTTCCCCAAGACCCAGTCGGGCAAGATCATCCGGCGGGCCATTCAGGCGACCTACACGGGCGAGGATCTGGGCGACATGAGCAGCATCGAGAATCCGGCGGCGCTCGAGGAACTCGAGGACGCGCGGTAGGCGAGTCCGTCCCGTTACGTTTTACCCCCACGGGCCCGAATCGCCTCCAATGACTGCCCAGACCGTCCAGCAGGGCGACCTCGTGACCGTCATCGGCCTCGAGGTCCACGTCCAGCTGGAGACCGACACGAAGATCTTCTGTGGCTGTTCGACCGACCCGAGCGACGAGCCTAACGACAACGTCTGCCCGGTCTGTCTCGGCCTGCCGGGGGCGCTGCCGGTGCTCAACGAGGGAGCCGTCGAGGCCGCCGTCAAGATCGGCAAGGCGATCGACGCCGAGATCCCCGAGGAGACCCGCTTCCACCGGAAGAACTACTACTACCCCGACCTGCCGAAGAACTTCCAGATCACCCAGTACGACGAGCCGATCTGTCAGGCGGGCGAACTCGAGATTTCCGTCGAGGGTCAGCGCCGGACCGTCGCGATCGAGCGCGCCCACCTCGAGGAGGACCCGGGAAGCCTCCAGCACGTCGGCGGCGGTGGCGGCATCGATTCGGCGGAGTACACCCTCGTCGACTACAACCGCGCGGGCACGCCGCTGATGGAGATCGTCACCGCGCCGGACTTCCGCAGTCCCGGCGAGGTGCGCGCCTTTCTGGCCGAACTCGAGGAGGTCCTCGAGTACCTGGGCGTCTTCGACGCCGAACGCGACGGCAGCCTGCGGATCGACGCCAACCTCTCGATCATCCCCGAGGAAGCGATCGACGGCGACGATACCGACGATATCGGGACGGACGCGCTCGAGGCGGCCAACCGGACCGAGGTCAAGAACATCTCGAGTCACAAGGGCGCCCAGAAGGCCCTGGCCTACGAAGAGACCCGACAGAAGAACGCCATCCAGCGCGGGCGCGCGGTCGAACAGGAGACCCGCCACTGGGACGAGTCGCGGGGAATCACCGTCTCGATGCGCTCGAAGGAAGAAGAGAAGGACTACCGCTACTTCGAGGAGGCGGATCTGCCGCCGCTGCGTGTCTCCCACTGGAAGGATGAGATTTCGATCCCGGAACTCCCCTCGGCCCGCCGCGAGCGGTTTCAGGTGGAGTACGATCTGAGCGAGGAGGCCGCCTCGAAGCTCACCTCGACCAAGCAGGTCGCGGACTTCTACGAGGACGTCGCGGGCGAGTTCGATCCGGACCTCGCCGCCACGTGGGTCGCGGACAACCTGCTGGGCGAACTCAACTACCGCGACATCGAGATTACGGAGATCGAGGGCCGCCTCGAGGAGGTCAAGCGACTCGTCGAACTCGTCGCCGAGGACGAGATCACGGCGAAGAACGCCCGCGAGACGGTCCTGCGATCGATGCTGGACGACGGCCGAACGCCGGAGGAAGTCGTCGCCGAGGAGGGACTGGGCAAGACCGGCGAGGACGAGGTCCAACAGGCCGTCGTCGACGCAATCGACGAGAACCCGGACGCCGTCGACGACTACGAGTCGGGCGACGACGGCGCGATCAACTTCCTCGTCGGCCAGGTTATGCAAAAGACCGGCGGCAGCGCGGACCCCGGTGACGTGAATCAGTTGCTGCGGGCCGAACTCGAGAGCTAATTGGCGGTTTAGTGGTTACGTTTTTCTTTTGATCTCTCACTCAGACTGACCAACCGACAGACGGTAGCGCGCGTTGTCGGCCGACCGAGTGAGACCGTCCCTTCGTCTCGTCCAGTTCCGCTATCGCGCGAATTATTAGCGGACAACATGTGGGTAGCCGATATGGACCGCATCGTACTCGGAAACGAGGAGTTCGAGGGTCGAAACAACGCCTACGTCCTCGCCGACGACGACGCCGACGAACTCGCACTCGTCGATACCGGCATCGCCACCGACGACATCCGTCGAGACCTCCGCGAGGGGCTCGCCGAACGCGGCTACGAGTTCGCCGACGTCGACGACATCGTCCTCACCCACTTCCACGTCGATCACGCCGGACTGGCCGGCGAAATCCAGGCTGAAAGCGACGCGACCGTCTACGTCCACGAGGCCGACGCCCCGCTGGTCGCACAGGATCCCGCCGCCGTCGCCGCCGTCGAGGAGCGGCGTCGGGAACTCCTCGAGGAGTGGGGCGTCCCCGACGATGCACGAGTCGAACTCCTCGCCTTCTTCGAGTCCGCGGAGATCGAGGGATCACCGGCCGATCCGACCCCGATCGAGGACGGGGAGAGACTCGCGGTCGGCGGTCGAACGCTCGAGACGGTGCACGCGCCGGGACACGCGGCGGGGCTGTGCTGTTTCGAAACCGAGAGCGGCGACGAGGCGTTCGTCGGCGACGCCCTCCTGCCGGTGTACACGCCGAACGTCGGCGGCGCGGACGTCCGGGTCGAGCGCCCGCTCGAGCGCTACGTCGCGACGTTGGATCGACTCATCGACCGCGACTACGAGCGGGTCTGGCCCGGCCACCGCGATCCGATCGCGGAGCCGACCGCCCGCGCCGACGCGATCCTCGAGCACCACCGCGAGCGAACGGACACGATCCTCGCGTTTCTGGACGACCACGGACCGGCTGACGCCTGGACGGTCAGCGCCCACCTGTTCGGCGACCTCGAGGGAATCCACATCGTCCACGGACCGGGGGAGGCCTTCGCCCATCTCGATCACCTCCGCCACGACGGCGTCGTCGCGTTCGAACACGGCGAGTATCGCCTCCGTGAGGAGCCAACCGGGCTCGAGGACGAAGTCCGTTGAACGGCAGTTGATGGCCGCTCGGGCTCGAGCGGCGTATTCCTCCGTCACCTGTTCCTCCGCGTAACTCGAGAGAGAAGTAAAACACAACACTCGTGTATAGTTCACAGGATCCTTGCTAACTTCCCTCACCTTTATTACGGGTGACTCAAAACTGGAGACTGAGAATCGGTAACTCACTGATACACAATGGCTAACGAAGATAATAATAATCGAAACTTGGGTAGGAATGGTAAGGACTCACTCGGACGCCGAACGTTTCTCGGAGCGGCCGGTGCCGGTGCGGTGACGACGACGCTGGCCGGCTGCCTCGGCGGCGTCGGCGGCGACGACGATGACGGAATATTCAAAATCGGTCACCTCGCACCGACCGGTATGGCGATGGGGGTCGGCTCGGAACGAAGTGCCGAGCTCGCTGTCGATGAAGTCGGAAAGGTCCGCGACCAGGAGATCGAACTGATCTCGGAGAACACCGAAACGGATCCGGGCGGAACGTCCGAGATCGTCGAACGGATGATCGTAGAGGACAACGTCGATCTGCTCGTCGGCACGTTCTCGAGCGAGGTCACTCAGCGGATCACCGGGACCATCGCCGACGAGGACGTTCCGTTCATTATCACGGGGTCAGCGGACCAGAGTACGATGGCGAACACGACCGGTGATGACTACGAACACAACAAGAATATCTTCCGAACGGGACCGATCAACTCCGAACTGCAGGCCGAAGCGATGGCCGATTACGCGGAGTTCCTCTCCGACGAACACGGCTGGAACACGTTCGGTCATCTGTCCGAGGAAGCTGCCTGGACCAAGTCGTTTCAGGAACTGCTTCCGGATGAACTCAGGAGCCGCGGATTCGATGTCCCCTACGACGATACCGTGAGCCTCAGCACGGATAATTACACGTCGATCCTGGACGATCTCGAGAGTGCAGGAGTGGACGCAGTCCTCCGTTTCTTCGCGTCCGGTGGACAGGGGAAGCTACTCAAGCCGTGGATCACGAACCGATACCCCTTTGCAGTGGAAGGCACGCACGTCGCATCGATGAATCCGGAGTTCTGGGGACAGACGCAGGGGATTTGTCGCTTCGAGACGACGGCCCAGTCCGGCGGTGGCGGGGTTACAGATGTCACTGACAAGACGCTGGAGTTCGTCGAAGCCTACGAGGACGAGTACGGTGATGATGGTGCGCCGACCAAGCCCATGTACATGGGGTTCAACACCTACGACGCGATCCACTTCTACAGCAAGGTCGCCGAAGAGGCTGGCACCATCAATTACAACGACGACCTCGACGACATCGTCGAAGCGATGCACAGTGTCGAGTACACCGGTGCTGCCGCAGAAATTTCGCTCTACGGCGAGGACTCGGATTATCCGAACGACGCCAAGGAGACACGAACCGACGGAAAGATCTCGAACTATCCGGTCACCCAGTGGCAGGCAAACGAGGACGACGAGGGTGGACATCATGAACTCGTCTATCCCGCGGCCAATTCGTCTGGCGACCACATCGCGCCCCCCTGGATGTAGCAAGACATGCTCGATCAAATTCTATCGGTCTTGCTCCTGGGGGCAGTGGTAAGTGCGATCTATGCACTGGTCGCGATCGGATTTACGATGATATTCGGCGTTGGCGGAGTCCTGAACCTCGCCCACGGCGGGCTGATCATGTTCGGTGCATACGCCTACGTGGTCCTCACCTCGTCGTCGGTTGTCGGTGCGATTGCGGTTCCGCCAGCCGCGGGGTTCGTCATCGCGGTTATCGGTACTGCACTGGCCTCGTACGCGTTGTACGCGGGCCTCGTCAGATACATCGAAGACAACGTCGTCATCACGTTCCTCTCGACCGTGATGGTCGCGCTCCTGTTGACGAATCTCATTCACTATCGATTCGGGGCGAATCCGCAGGGGACTCCGAGCGTTCTGAGCGGCAGTCTTCATCTGGAAGGGTTCGGAACGCGAATCGGCTACATGTACATCCTCGGGTTCGTTCTCTCGTGGATTACGATCGGATTACTATGGTACTACGTCACGCAAACCGACGAAGGGCGGTCGATCCTCGCGACATCGATGAGCGAACGCGGTGCACAGTTGACTGGCGTCAATCTGCTGTCCGTCAAGTCTCGCACGTGGCTGATTGCCGGCGCGTTCGCCGGTATCGCCGGTGTCATTCTAGGGACAGTCGAACCGACGACGCCGCAGATGTGGCTCAATCCGCTCGCGAACGCGTTCATTATCGTCGTGATCGGCGGCATCGGAAGCATCAAGGGCTCCGTCGTCGCCGCCTACCTGATCGGCTATCTCCAGCAGTTTACGACCGAGTTCATCGGACAGGGATACGTCGGAATTCCGTCACTGATCGTCCTCGTGGCGGTCTTGCTCCTCCTACCGGAGGGCCTCTACGGGAGGGAGTTCGCCCATGAGTAGCGAAACCGGCCGCTCGAGCGGAATCGCTTCCCGAATCAGCGGTGCAGCCGGCCGCGCCGGCGGTGCCGCTCTCGATCGACTCACGACCGTTACCGGACCGATAAACCGCGTGTTGCAGCCGCTCGCTAACGTCTACAACCGCCTGATCGGCGGTTACTTCGGTGAGATGAACGGCCTGCAGTTCGTGTTGGTCGTCGGGACGCTCGTCGGGCTGCTGACCGCGCCGTTCTGGGGGAACTATGCCCTCATTCAGGCGATGATCGCGGCCAGCATCTGGGCCATCCTCGCGATGGGATGGGATATCCAGAGCGGTTACACCGGCTACATCAGCTTCGGTCACTCCGTTCTCTCCGGCGGTGCTGGATATACGACAGCGATGCTGATACACAACGTTAACCCGGAGTTGCCGATGCTGGTGACGATACCCGTCTCGGTGCTCGCAGCGTTGGGAATCGGGCTGCTCATCGCGTTGCCGTCGCTCCGATTGAGCGGTCCGTACTTCTCGTTGATCACGTTCGTCGCCGTGTTGATCTTCTACCGGATGATGAACCCGCTCAGCGAATACACGGGCGGTGAAACCGGTCTCGCCGGGGTCGAGAAGATCTTCGACATCACTGAACCGGTCCAGAGTTACTACCTCTTCTTGCTCCCGATGCTCGCGGTCGCAGTCGCCCTTTTGATCGTCGCACGATCGAACATCGGACTCATCCTGTTGGCGATCAGAGAGAACGAGTCAGCGGTGGAAGCCGCCGGTATCAACGCGACCAAGTTCAAGATCTGGTCGTTCATGCTGAGTTCGATCCCGATGGGTATCGGCGGCGTGCTCCTCGCACATCGATTCGGCGGCGTCGATCCCGGCTCGTTCATCGTCGTCGATAACAGCATCGAGATGATTGCGATGGCCGTCGTCGGCGGGATGGGTTCGATACTCGGCCCGCTCGGCGGCGCGTTCTTCATCATCTTGATGGAGGACATCGTGTTGCACGCGTTCGGACTCGATGCCCAACTCCGGTGGGCGATCCTCTGGATAATCGTCCTGCTGATCCTCGTGTTCGCCCGCCAGGGCCTGTTCCGCAAGCTCTGGTACGGACTCGAGCGGCTCGGAGGTGATCGCCGATGAGCGTGCTGGAAGTCGAGAATCTCACGAAGAAGTTCGGCGGCCTCGTCGCCGTCGACGACTTCTCGTTCGAGGTCGACGAGGGCGAAATCGTCGGCCTGATCGGCCCGAACGGCTCGGGGAAGTCCACGGTGTTCAACTGCATCATGGGCATCTACGGCGTCACCGAGGGGTCGATCCGGTTCAACGGTGACGACATTACCGACGATTCGACCCACCAGGTCGTCAACAAGGGACTCTCGCGAGTCTCACAGGAATCGAACCCGATCGACTCGATGTCGGTCGCCGGAAACATTAAGCTGTTCACGCTCCCCAACAGCATCGTCTCGCTGCGCGGCGGCGCCACGCAAGAGGAGATCTACGAGTACGCGGCTCGTATCGACATCGAAGACGATCTTCAGGAGATGCCGGACGAACTACCCCACGCGGACGTTCGCCGCCTCGAGATCGCCAAGGCGCTGGCGACCGAGCCCGAACTCCTGTTGCTCGACGAGCCCTTCGCCGGGATGAACCAGGCGGAGATCGGGGAGCTTGCCGCCCAGATCGAACGCTTCCGCGAGGAAGGCATGACGATGGTCGTCGTCGACCACAACATGGGCGGGTTGATGGGACTCGTCGACCGCGTCGTCGTCCTCAACAACGGCGACTTCCTCGCGTCGGGAACGCCCGAGGAGATCGCCGAGGACGACGCAGTCCAGGAGGCGTATCTCGCCGGTGAGGGACTATAATGACTGATCCGATACTCGAGGTCGAGGACCTCAACGTCTACTACGGCAAGTCACACGCACTGAAAGGCGTCTCGCTGTCGATCAACGAGGGCGAAATCTACGGCGTGATCGGCCCGAATGGGGCTGGGAAGACGACCATGCTCAACGCCATCGCAGGGTTCGTCGAGTACGACGGCACGATCCGCTACGACGGAACGGATCTCGCCACCGTGAAGCCACAGCAGATCGTCAGGGACGGCCTGATCTACTGTACCGAGGATCGGGACCTGTTCCCGTACTTCTCGGTCCACGAGAATCTGTTGATGGGCGCTCAGTTCCGAACCGATCGCGACGAGGTCACAGACGACCTCGACATGGTCTACGACCTGTTCCCGCGGCTGGACGAACGCCGCGAGCAGGAGGCCGAGACCATGAGCGGCGGCGAACAGCAGATGCTCGCCGTCGGTCGCGCGCTGATGAGCGACCCCGACGTGTTGATGCTCGACGAACCGACGCTCGGGCTCGCACCGGTCATCATCCAGGATATCGGAGACGCACTCGAGAAACTTCAAGCGGAGACGGGGCTGACGATCCTGCTCGCCGAGCAGAACTCGACGTTCGCCCTGACTCACGCGGAACGACTCTCGCTGATCGAGACCGGTGAGATCGAGCTGTCGGGGACACACGACGAGTTCCACGACAACGAGTACGTCCGCGAGGCGTACGTCGGCGTCCACTGAGCATCGCTCTCCGTTCCGAATTTTTTCGGTGCCGAACTGACCGCCGGAGCCGTGGTGCTATTTGCCGGACTCAAGGCCTCCCTGAAACGCGGCGACGGCGTCGCGGAACTCGTCGGGAATTCGTGTCGGCTCCTCGGTCTCGAGATCGACAGCGACCTGCGTGACGGTGCCGTCGGCCAGGATCTCGTCGTCACCCTTCCGCGTGGCTCGATACTCGTACTCGAGACTCGCCGTGCCGATGTCGGTGACCCGCAGCTCGTTGACGATCACGTCTTCGAACGCCGCGCCGGTGTAGTAGTTCAGTTCCGTGTTGACGACGTGTATCTGCCAGCCGTCCTCGAGCATGTCGTCGTAGCCGTAGTCCAGTTCCCGGAAGAACGCGGAGACGGCCTCGTCCTGAAACGTGAAGTACTCGCCGTAGAAGACGATCCCTTGCTGGTCGGTCTCGGCAAAGCGGACGCGATTCTCGAAGACGGGCTGGAAGGCGGGGCCGTCGGAGTCGCGTTCGGAATCGCTCGGAGTGTGGTCTCCCATACCGACACCCTCACCGCGACGAGCAAAACCGTACCGGCCACGGCAAGCGGTCGCGCTCCGATCACGGTCGCCGGTCACACGCTGTGAATGCCTGCCGACGCGGTCTGTCTCGAGCCGTCGACCACAGTACATGGTCCGAGTATCGACGGGAGTGCTGATCGTTGGCGTCGGATTGCTCCTCGTCCCGGTTCCACCGATCGCGACTGCGCTGGGTATCCTGCTGATTCTCCTCGGTATCGGCCGTCGGCTCTTCGCGAACGTGTGACGGCGCGAGTCGATGCCGAATTCGGCAGTTACGCCGGCCGATTGATCGGTATCCATCTCGATCGCGTGAACTGCGGGATGGATGTGAAAGCCGCGACGGTTTCCGTTCGGGTGTCGTGACACACGGCACGGGTGAACGAATGCCGGTCCTCCAATCGCTCATCGATAACGAACAGGTGAACGCGGCGCTCGCCTGGCCGATCGTGTTCTCGATTGCCATCGCGGCCGTCGTGACTGCCAGCCAGGGGTCATTTCTGTGGGCGGCCCTCGCGACGACGATCGTCGTTCTCGCGTTCGTGCCAACCATCGTTCGGTGGGATGCGCTGGTCATGCTCCCGTGGGAACTGCTGGCGCTCGCCGCTGCCCCGATCTGGGCGCGGTTGTTCGGAACGCTTCCCATCGCCGGCTTCCTCACGGTCGCGACGATCGCGTTACTGATCACCGTCGAACTCGACGCCTACACGCCGATCGAGATGTCGCCGCGCTTTGCCGTCGCGTTCGTCGTGCTCGCGACGATGGCCGTCGCCGGGCTCTGGGTGATCGCCCAGTGGCTCTCCGATACCCTCCTCGCGACGTCGTTTCTCACGACGAAGGGAGAACTGATGTGGGATCTGGTCTACGCGACCGCGTTCGGCGGGCTCGCCGCCGCGCTCTTCGTAGTGTACTTCTATCGCCACGATACCGCAAGCGTCGGTCGCCGCGAACGCTCGGGTGATCCGTCGTGACGGAAGACAGCGACACCGTTCTGGGGCTCTCCGAGCGCCGGTGCTGGCACGCCGTTCGAGTAATTCAGGGGCTGCTGGCGCTTGTCGTCGGCTACGCGCTCGTCACGGTCGATTTCGGTCTGGTCGTAAACGCCGGCATTCCGCTGGCTCTCACCTTCCTCCCCCGCCTCGTTCGTCGCGAGTTCGGCCACGAGATGGGGGGTGGACTCGCCCTCTGGATCGCGGCGGCGGCGTTGCTCCACGCGGTCGGCACGCTCGGACCCTACGAACGGTTCGGCTGGTATGACTCGGTAACGCATACGGTCTCGGCGACGCTCGTTGCCGGCGTCGGCTACGCCGTCGTCGACGCGCTCGATCAGTCCGCCGAGTCGGTCGACGTTCCCAGCGAATTCCGCTTCCTGTTCATCCTCATATTCGTCCTCGCGTTCGGCGTCCTCTGGGAGATCAGCGAGTTCGCCTCCGCCGGTCTGGCGAGCGTCGTGGGCGGCGAACCGGTGTTGGCCCAGTACGGGACGAGCGACATCGTCTTCGATCTCCTCTACAACGCGTTCGGTGCGCTGCTCGTCGCGCTGTGGGGGACCGGCTACTTCGACGGCGTCTCGAGGCTCGTCGGCCGTCGGGTCGACCGGAGCGACGGGACGTCGTGAGCGCCCTCGTCGGTGCCGGCGTCCCGGCCGCTGCCGTTGCTCCCGTCGCCGTTAGGTCCGCCACTTTAGTCGCTCCCGCTCGAGCAGCCACTATGCCCTCGCCCCCTCACGTCCTCGTCGTCGGTGGTGGGCTCGCGGGTCTCGTCGCCGCCCGTCACCTCGCCGGCGGCGGCGTCGACGTCGCGCTGCTCGAGCGCCGCGACACGGTCGGCGGCCGCGTCCGCACGCTCGAGCGGGACGGCTACCGATTCGATCGCGGTTTCCAGGTGCTGTTCACCGCCTATCCCGCGGTACAGCGGGAACTCGATCGCGAGGCGCTCGAGTTGCGCCGGTTCTCCCCGGGTGCCACCGTCGCCGGTCCCGACGGCCGATCGACGCTCGCGGATCCGCTCCGCGAGCCCGGAACGATCCCGTCGACGCTGTCCGCCCCGTCAGTCTCCGTCGGTGATGCGCTACGGATCGCCCGGCTCTGGTGGGATCTCCGGCGAACTGATCCATCGGCGTTGTTCGCCGGCGATGACGCGACTATCGACGTATTCCTCCGCGAGCGTGGCTTCTCGAGGCGATTCGTCGAGGAGTTCGTCGCCCCCTTCTACGGCGGGATCACCCTCGATCGGTCGCTATCGACCTCGAGCCGCGTCTTCGAGTACACCTTCAAGACGCTCGCAGCGGGCGAGATCGCCGTTCCCGCAGCGGGGATGGAAGCGATTCCGACGCAACTCGCCGACCGCGTTCGCGAGGTCGGCGGCCGAATCGAGACCGGGGTCACGGTCGAGTCGGTCTCGGGGGCTGCCGGAGACTCGAGCGGCGTCGGCGAGCGCGGACCGGACGTGGGCGTCGGCGAGCGCGGATCGGACGCGGGCGTCGGCGAGCGCGGATCAGACGCGAGCGTCACGGTCGAGACCGACGCCGGAACCGTCGATGCCGACGCGGTCGTCGTCGCGACCGATCCGCCGTCCGCTCGCGAATTGACTGGCGTCGATGCGATCCCCACTGACGCGCGTAGCTGCATCACCCAGTACTACGCGCTGCCGGCTGGGTTCGACCTCGAGACGGGACGCCGGCTGCTGCTGAACGCGACCGAGCAGGGGCCGAACCACGTCGTGCCCCACAGCGCCGTTGCGCCGGAGTACGCGCCGAGCGGAACGACCCTCATCAGCGCGACCTATCTCGGCGAGCGGACGGAGCACGATGCGGAACTCGCTGCGCTAACGCGACGAACGCTCGAGTCGTGGTATCCAGATAAGGGGTTCGACGGGCTCGAGGCGGTGCACACTGCACGGGTTCCGTTCGCCCAGTTCGCGCAGCCGCCGGGGTTTTTCGAGGAGCTGCCGGACGTCCGCGATCCCGCGGGACCGGTCTATCTCGCCGGTGACTACACGCGGTGGTCGTCCATTCAGGGTGCCATGGAGAGCGGCCGGCAGGCCGCGAAGGCGGTCATCGACGATCTGTCGGGATGAGCCGTTTTCTGAGTCGTGATTCGGTCTCTCGAGTCGTTCGTGCTTTCAGTAGATGTGTGAATGGAACGGTGTGCTCTGGAGGGATTGGGTGAGACAACGCGTCCTGCTATCGTGGCACCAGGGAATCGCCACGCCCTCCCCAACCGATTCGCTCACTCACTCCGTTCGTTCGCTCATCCCTCGCACGGCTTCAGACCGCGGCTCACAATCCGTTCGCCGCGGCCCAGCGCGCGCCACCGCACGTCGGTTGACCGGTCCGAAATGACACATCGATCGTCTCTACTGAACACGGAGACGGGGTCACAGCAACCGCCGTAACTCGCCCAGCGGCGGGAACCAGAGCGTCTCGTCGCTCGAGTCGTCCCTGACCGCGGGGTACAATCCGTCGGCGTCTCGGACGAGCGGCGTCTGGAAGTCGTGGCCGTCCATTCCGTTGACGGTGGAACCGGCGGCAAGTCGCGTGAATGCCGGGAGCACGAGCACGTCCGCTCCCTCGAAGGCATCGGGACCGTAGAGGAAACACGGCCGTTTGCGCCCCTCGATCGCCAGTGCGGGGTGGTCGTGACCGACGATGTATCGCTCGGCCGTTGCGTCGGGCCGCTCGTGGCCGTGACAGACCACCGTTTCACCGTCGGCCAGTTCGCATTCAACGGCCGTCTCGCCGCCGAATGCCTCCTCGAGCATCGTATCGTGGTTGCCCGGCGTGACGATCAGATCGGCACCGGCGGCGTCGATGGCCTCGAGCAGCCGGTCGAGGTCCCGCTCGACGCCGCGCGGGAGTCGCGAAAACGAGTGCAAGAGGTCGCCGGCGACCACGACCGTGGCCGGCTCGGTCGCCTCGAGCATTCGCTGGAGTCGCTCGAGGACGTCGCTCCCGTCGTTGATCGGGGCGTCGACGCTCGAGGCAGCCGCTTTGCCGAGGTGAACGTCCGAGAGTACGAGCGTCTCCGCGGCGGGAACGTAGACGGACCGATCGCGGACATCGAACGGGACGTCGATGTCGACGTCAGTCATCGTTCGGTTCCGATCCCGACGCGGACTCGGGATCGACATCGGGGTCGGTGACACCAGGATCGGGCGTGTCACCGGTGTCCGAAGTCGATTCGGACGCGGCGACCGTGTCTGAGCCACCGACGGGACGCGATTCCGTGCCGAGCGCGTCCGCGAGGTCGTACTCCGTGCCCGTCAGGATGTAGAGGACCTCCTCGAGGGGCTCGAAGACCTCGGGGAGGAGGCGAACGACCAGGTAGGTGATCCCCAGCAGGGCGACGATCGACAGCGACTGGGCGATGAAGTTGTGGGCGACGATGTAGGAGGTCCGGTCGGCTGGCGCGCCCATGAACTCCGTGGCGACGTAAACGAGGGCGTCCTGCTGGAACCAGCCCCACGGCGACGCAAGGCCGATGAAGACGTTGCGGACGAGATTCAGGAACCAGATGACCCCGATGGCGAGCGCGAACGGGACGACCTTCCGTTTGAGCGGTGCCTTGACCGACGCGATCAACCCGCCGAAGATGGCCATGCTGCCGATCCCGGTACAGGACATGATGATGTAGGTCGTCCGCCCGGTGACCGTCTCGTCGGGATCGAAGGCGAAGCGGCTCTGGTAGCCGTTCGAGCCCTCCTCGATGCCGGGGCTGTGCCCCAGCAGTTCCATCCCGAAGTGGGTCTGGGACGCGGTCGTCTCGATCAGCCAGGTTCGGACGAACGGGATCGTCTCGGCCGGCAGATAGATGAGCCCCATAAACGCGATCGCTTTCGAAAGCAAGAGCAGCGACTCGCGGCCCTGAACGAGCAGGTAGCCGGCGTAGGCACACAGCGGCAACGCGGCGATCGTCAGCAGCGTCTGGATGGGGCTCTTGACCTCGAGGTAGTAGTGGGGGGCCATCGTCAGCCAGAAGACGCCGAAGACGACCCAGGCGCCCGCGGCGAGGTATCGCGCGGGGTCGACGGCGCCGTACCACTCGAGGACCATCGCCACGACGAACGCGCCGATCGCGATCCACGCGAGCGAGTCTGCGAACGGAATGGATCCGGCGGTCGAAGCGAGGATTGTCGCAGGTCCCGTCGCAACGGGATCGGCGACCCCCGTGCTCGCGACGGTCGTCGCTGGTAGGGCCGGCATACTCACGTGAACCCGACGGACTCTCCCGCTATCAACTTGACGCCTCGGCCCGAGTGCCGCGATCGCCGCCGTTGGATCGTCCTGGACTCGACGCCGGTTCTCGCTGGACTATGCGATCGTGCGATCGCGTACCTTTTTGCCGTTCTCACGAAACACTAGCCGTATGGTCGACGTCCTCGACAACAAACGGGCCGCAACGCGGTTTCGGATCCTCGTGCAGATCGCCGAGCGCCAGCCCGCGGTCAGCCAGGGGGAGATCGCCGAGGAAGTCGGCGTGACGAGCCAGGCCGTCAGCGAGTACATCCGCGATCTCGTCGACGAGGGGTTCGTCGAGAAGGAAGGCAGGTCCAGATATCGCGTCACCAACGAAGGTGTCGACTGGCTCTTTCGAACCGCGGACGACGTTCGCCGCTTCGCCGACCACGTCACCGGCGACGTCCTCGGCGCGATGAGCGAGGCCGCCTATATCGCGACCGACGACATCGCCGACGGGGAGACAGTCTCACTTTCGGTCGAGGACGGATTACTCCACGCGACCCCCGGTGACGAGGGACCGGCCACCGGCGTCGCGACCACCGACGCCGAGGCCGGTACCGACGTCGGCGTCACGAGTTTCGAGGGCGTCATGGAACTCGAGCCCGGTTCGGTGACGGTACTGCAGGTACCTGCGGTACGGACCGGTGGCAGCCGAGCGGTCGATTCGGCGCTCGTCTCCGAGCACTGCGAGGACGCCGACCTCGTCGTTGCAGCCGGTGTCGAGGCAGTCGTCGCCTGCCGAGAGTTCGGAACCGATCCGGCGGTCACGTTTGCGGCCGGTGCAGTCGCCGCCGACGGCGCCGAACGCGGCCTCGACGTGACCGCAGTCGCGACGACGAACGAGGTCGGCCGGGTCACGGACGCGCTCCGAGACGCCGACGTCTCCTACGAAGTACTCGAGGGCTGATACGGTCCGCTGTCACTGGATCGAGCGACCGCTGGCGGAACTCGATCGTAACCGAGTGCAACTTCGATAGAAAGCGAGGCCGTTATCCGATATATCGCAGATCGTCGTCCGTCGGAACGTCCATCTGCTGTTGCTGTTCCATCTCCTGGATCTTGCCGATGACCTCCTCCATCTCGTCGGCTCGTTCGTCCAGGGACTCGTACTCGAGGTCGAAGCCGAGCACCGCTTCGAGCACCTCGAGCACCGCTCGCGCGCTCTTGGGATCGACGAGATAGCCGCTGGTCTCGCCCATCAGGCAGGTCGCCTCGAAGCCGCGGCGGTCACCCAGCCCGAGCAGGAGACCGGAGACGCCGACGATGCCGCCGGCGGGTTCGTCCTCGCGGAACTCGACGCCCGCGTCCTCGTGCGCCTCGAGCATCGATTCGTCGCTGACGGCCCCGACAACGGCGTACTCGTCGATGAGTTCGCCGGTCGGAACGCCGCCGAGTGCGTACACGTCGGTCGCGCCGAACTCCTCGGCAATATCGAGGAAGGCATCCGTGAGCGTGTAGTGGCCGTCGTTACTCTGGGCCTGATGATCTCCGGTCAGAAGCAGCAGATCGCGACCCTCGGGAACATCGACGGCGTAAATCTCGGCGCAGGTCAGTTCCGAGATGCCGTCCTCGACGCTCACCTGCGGCGGGAACTCACGGGAGTAGATGCGCCGCACGAGCGTGCTCTCGCCCTCGAGTTCCTCGAGCAAGTGCTCGACAGCGAGGGTGCCGACGTGTCCCACTCCCGGCAACCCCTCGACGAGAACGGGGTCGTCCAGTTCGACCTCGGCGACGACGTCGATCTCGAGTTCGTCCATACCGTATCAGCGGTTGCGACGTTTAAGAGCGCGTCGGTACTCGCCGTGTGGATCCGTCGGGTCGAACGGCGCTGGTGCGCTGTTTACCGTCTCGGCACCGCAGTCGGGACAGCTGTCAGAAAGGGTATACACCGGGCGGTCGTGGGCCTCGCGCCACGCCGAACACACCCGGATATCGGATTTCATCGGTCCTTATTCGTCGTCAGTTCGGCGCTCGCGGTGGTACTGACCGGTTCCACCGTGGCCTTCGATCGCGGTGACCGCTCGCTGTGCGCTCTCCTCAAGGTGGGATTCGGCGGTCTTGTAGTTCGGTGCCTTCACTTTGATCCGGTACTCGGGTGCGCCGACGTAGCTCACCTCGAGATCGACCTCTTCGGGGATCTCGCCGTTGCCTTCGGCCGCTTCGAGTGCCTCGCGGATCCCGTCGACGCCGGTGTCGGTGGGATTCGAAAGGTCGACGTAGCCGGTGACGTTGACGTACGGCACCGAGACGTTCTCGCGGGCCGTCTCGACGATCGATTCGATCTCGTCGTCGTCCAGATCGGTGTCCTCGAGTGCCTCTTCGCCGTGGATCGCGGCCTGCTTGAAGCCCTCGTAGAGCCCCCCGTGGATGGCGATCAGTTCGTTGGCGATCGCGGTGTAGTCTTCGTCCTCGATCTCCTCGCCGAAGGCCAGTTCCATCCAGTTGTCGGCCTTCTGCTCGTTTTTCCACTCCTGAATCTTGTCGGAGCGCTGGTGGTCGTTGACGTCTTTGAGCGAGAGATCGATCTGCTGGGAGCTCTTGTCGACGTCGAGGACCTTGCAGACGGCGATCTGACCCTCGCGGACGTGATCGCGGACGTTTTTGATCCAGCCGCTCGCGACCTCGGAGATGTGGATCAGTCCGCGCTTGTCCTCGTACTCCTCGAGATCGACGAAGACACCGAAGTCTTCGATTTCGTCGATCTTGCCGACGACGAGTTCGCCGGGGTCGGGCCAGCCGCTGTACTTCATCGTGACTCGACTGTTTCGAGGATCTCGTGTTCGATCTCGGCTTTGCCGCCGGTCGGTCGCACGAGCGTCGTGCCACAGACGGCACAGGCGACCTCCGAGGAGGCCTTGCCGAAGACGGTCTGTTCGTTCTCGCAGTCACTGCATCGAACGCTGTAGAAATTTCCTGCCATTGGTATCACTCCTGGAACTCGAGTCGGCCGGCGCGCCATCCCTCGCGGAGGTGGGCCTTGCCGCACTCGTTGCATCGGTATTTGAGGTCGGTCTTCTTGGTCGGCTTCTCGCCACCGGGTACCTTCGAGAAACGGCCGGAGTTCCCGATCGAGGAACTGTTCCGTCGGGTACGGCGAGCGTCCCACTTCATGCCGCTCGAGCGGCCCGTTCGGGACTTTTCGACTTCGTGTTCGTGGTGTTCGTTGCAGTGCGGACAGTACGTATTGAATCGGCGTGGCATCTGCATAGTTATCTCACTTGCCGTGGCCTAAGATAGCGCCGTTTATAACCCGTTTGGTTCGTCGTTCGGTCCCGCCGGGTAGCGGTTCGGTTCGCGCGCGGCCGATCATCATAATTACTACCGTCTCGATCGATATCGTTTTTCTGCTATAGTAGTCGTTGAAACGATTTACTCACCGCTTGCACTCGAGCGGCCAGCCCCGTTCGTGCTGGCCGCTGATTCGCGAGCGAGAGTGCAATGACTTTCAACGACTACTATAGTCGCCCATCGTCTCGCGGCCGACAGCACAGGCGACAGAGCCAACAGGCCTCCGAAGCGTTTAATCCGCTCTCCTGTGAAGCTGGGCGCATGAAGCAGCTCATCATCCACGGGGATCCCGGGATTCGAAACGGGGCCATCGTTCGGTACGGCGGGGACGACGGGGACGGGAAATCGGAGGTCGTCTGTTTCGGTATCAATCGCAACGGCGAGTACCACGGTCCCGACCGGGTCCAGCTCTGGTGCACCGTCGGTGCCGAGGACGAGTACGAGGATTACGAGAAACGGAACTTCACGCCGCACTTTCTCGACGTCGACCGCGTCGACGCCGAGGACGTCGAGGTCGTCCGAGCGAAGAGCGACCTCGCGATCTAACGGTATTCCGTCTTCGTAATGGTGCAATCGTGGGCTCGTATCCGAACGCTTTGTGACTCCTGTCAGTACCGGACGAACGAGTCGGACATGCAGATTGACTATCTAGGATTGGTATCAATGTATTGTCTGTTTGAGACGGCGACCGGAAGATGGAAACCGGTGCCCTCGTCAGTCATCGATACGCTCGAGATCGAACACGACGATGAGTAATTCTCTGTCAGAGGCCGTCCGAATGCGAATTCGCGCGCTCTGGTCGACGACGCGGTTCGGCCAGTTCGTCGGCGTCGGTACCGTCGGTGCGACCGTCGATAACGTGGTCCTCGTGTTACTGGTTGAAGCGACGGTTCTCGGCCCGGTCGTCGCGAAGGTGCTCTCCTGGGAGCTCGGAATTGTGGTTATCTTCGCGATCAACGAACGGTGGACGTTTTCGGAGTACGGAAAGGTCGGACTTCGACCGTTAGGACGGCGGTTTCTGCGCTCGAATCTGGTCCGGCTCGGCGGGTTTCTGGTGACGCTTGCGGTACTGGCGGTCCTTGTCCGCCGGTTCGACGTCTGGTACGTGGCGGCGAACGTGGTTGGGATCGGCATCGGCTTCTTCGTCAACTACACCTGTGAGAGCCTCTACACGTGGCAGGTCCATCAAGAGTAGCGGTAGAAACCCGCATACGGCAACCGAATCACAACCCTTAACTAGCGCACTCGGATATGATGTGATAGCGGGATGGGATAGCCAGGAGATTCCGGCGGGCTCATAACCCGCAGACCGGTAGTTCAAATCTACCTCCCGCTATACTTTTGCTGCGAGCAACTACGCGAGCAGCAAATCTACCTCCCGATACCCTTCAGCCGTTCAATAACGAGCGTCGAGCGAAGCGAACGGTCGTCGCGTGAGTTACCAGAGACGAGAGCGGGGAGCTAGTTCAGATCGGCTCGCTCGAAGCGCCGATAGCCGATCGCAATCGGGACGATGATCCAGACGAGCAGGATGACGGCGGCGAACCACTCTGTCAAGTAGAACGGGACGTCCCCGGCGATGCGGTTCGACACCATGAGCGACTCCTGTCCCTGAAACGCCGACGCCGGAACGTCTTCGACGATGTTCTCCCACCCGACAAGCGCCGGCACGAATCCGTCGATCAGCAGGCTCATAGCCTGCCTGTACGCCTCGAGCGGGTTTAGCCGGAGCGCGAAGAGGTACCATTCCGGTGCCTCGAGGCCGACGAGTTCTCCCGCAAGCAGGTAGTGGACGCCGGCGACTAGCGGGTGCCACACCAGCGTAAACAGGATGTAGCTGCCGATCGCGCCGCCCATCGCCCGCATTCGGGTGTCGGTCATCGCCGAGACGCCGACGGCGATGGCGGTGAAGGCGGCTCCGAGCAGGAGCGTCAGGGTGACGAACCCCAGCACCGTTCGGACGGGAAGCGAGCCGAACAGGCCGACCATGAGGGCCACGGCGAACGCACAGGCCACGAGCGTCGCGACGGCGATGACGCCGGTTCGACTCACGAGCTTTCCGAAGAGCACGTCGCGGCGGTTGTGCGAGAGCCCGAACAGGATCCTGAGGCTACCAGACTGGCGCTCCCCGACGATCGCCATGTAACCGACGACCAGCGCGATGATGGGGACGAAGATCTGTCCGCCGACGTTCGTGAAGAAGAAAATGACGTCCGTCGCGCTCGGGTCCTCGATCTGTGCCGACGCGCCAAGCGTCACGATCCCCATCAGGAACAGGAAGACCGCAATGATTCCCCAGACCATCCGCGAGCGAACGACGTCCTCGAAGTCCTTGCGCGCGATCGCGACCCAGGTCATCGGTCCACCTCCTCCGATTCGGCCTCGAGCGCGGGCCCATCATCCCCGGTTTCGATCCGCACGTCCCGCTCGGCTCGGTGATCGGCCTCGCGGCTCGAGTTCGATCCGGTAAACGCCGCGAACAGGTCCTCGAGCGTCGCTTCCTCGATGTCAAAGTCCAGCACCGCCGCGTCTGACTCGACGAGTCGGTGGACGACCGTCGCCTTGGCGCGCGGATCTGTGTAGGAGACGTGCACTCCGTCTTCGGCGCGGCTGACGTCGGTGACGCCCTCGATCGTCGTCAGATCGGTGACCGGCTCTCCGGGTTCGCCGGCGACCTCGACGACGAGTCGTGATCCCACGCCGGCCGCGTCGCGAAGCCCCTCGATGGTGTCGACGGTGACCAGTTCGCCGTCGTCGAGGATACCGACCCGGTCGCAGACCGCCGCCACCTGCCCGAGGATGTGACTCGAGAAGAAGACGGTCGTTCCGGTCTCGGCCTCCTCGCGGACGATCTCTTGCATCGTCCGAATCCCGTTCGGGTCGAGCCCGCCCGACGGCTCGTCGAGGATGAGCACGTCGGGGTCGCCCGCGAGCGCCATCGCCATCGCGAGTCGCTGGAGCATTCCCTTCGAGTAGTCTCCGACCGGCCGTTGCCCGTCGTTCCGATCGAGGCCGACTCGCTCGAGCAGGGCGTCCGGCTCCCGCTCACCGTCCTGGGACTCGATCGCGAACTCGAGGTGGCGATGGCCCGACGAGCGGTCCCAGAGATCGAACCCTTCCGGCAGTACGCCGACGCGGTCGCGAACCGCGTCCGTCTCGTCCTGCGCGTCGTAGCCGAGGACGGTCGCCGATCCCTCGCTCGGCCGGACGAAATCCAGTAACAGGTCGATCGTGGTCGTTTTTCCGGCGCCGTTCGGCCCGAGAAAGCCGAACACCTCCCCCTCCGCGACCTCGAGATCGAGCTCCTCGAGCGCAACGACGGACTCGTCGCCGGCACCGTAGCGTTTCGTGAGTCCCCGCGTTCGTATTGCCGGCATGTGCCTGACTCATACGAAGAGGCGGAAATAACGTTCGGGTTGTCAGATCGCCTGAACGTGTTCTAGAGGTGTTATAGGTAGATATCATACCGCTATTTTCGGTCCTCGGAAGCAACCGCTCGAGAAACGCGTATTGGGGATCGACGCGCGTCCGGAGCGGCGCGTTAGCCCTCGATTTCGATCGCGGTTCGATCGACGAGACCGCGGGCTGCAGCGTCCGCACAGTTGAGCCGTACCTTAATCGCGTACGTGCCCGCGTCGACCGGCTTCCACTCGTCGTCGGAAACCCGAATTCGCTGGGGCCACCGTCGGCGGAAGCGTTTGCGCTCGCGCCGGGCGAAGGAGAACGCGGCGGGCCGGTCGGGAACCGTCTGCGGTACCTGCGAGGCCTCCCTGTAGCCGTCGACGGCCCAGACCCAGCGCTTTGGCGACTCGGTCCGGATCCGAATCGGGAACGGGAGCCGGTTGCGAAACTCGACGGTGATCTCGACCGGCTCGCCGTGCTCGTATCGACGGTTATCCGTCGAGACGCTGACGTCGATCGCGCGGTGACGCAACGCCCGCGGCGTGAACACGTGGCTGAACGCTGTCCAGTCGATCGTGCGCCCGCCCCCACCCCCGCCCACGCCCCCGCTCTCGCCGTCGCTTCCCCGCCGGTCAGGTGCGAACGGATCGTCGGTCGACCGCTCGAGCGCGTCGAAGTCCTCGTTACCCGTCATGGTCAGTCCCTCGCATACGGCGTTTCGTTCCGGCGATCGGTTCGGGCTCGCCCTCGAGTCGATCGTCGAACCGGTGGCAGGCGATCGGATGGTCGGCCGTTCCTGGTTCGAGCGCCGGCTTAGTCGTCTCGCAGGGCGTCTCGAACGCCGATGCGAGCCGATCCCGTGCGGCCTCGAAATCACCGGCCGCAGCGCCCTCGAGCGCGTCCGCGAGAGCCGCCTCCGCGTCCGGATCGGAGAGCTGGTGGGGGATCCCGTTGGCGTCCCGGATTGCCGCAGTGGCATCCCGGTTGGCGTCGGGGCGCGGGAGGAGCGCCTCGAGCCCTGCGTCGGCGTCCACCTCGGCGAGCCGCGTTCGAAGCGCCATGATCGAGCGGAAGGAGTCCGTCTCGAGGTTATATTCGGCGGGCGGGATGACCCGTGGACAGCGCGTGTGAAATCGGCAGCCCGACGGGGGATCGGTGGGGGAGGGAACTGCCCCCTCGAGGACGATCCGATCGCCCGCCCAGCAGGGGTCGGGTTCGGGGATCGCCGACAGCAGCGCTTCGGTGTAGGGATGAGAGGGTGCGTCGAAGATCTCGGCGGTCGTCCCGGTTTCGACGAGTTCGCCGAGATACATCACGGCCACCCGGTCGGCGATGTGCTCGACCACCGAGAGGTCGTGGGTGATAATGAGGTAGGAAAGCCCGAACTCCTCTTGGAGATCGGAGAGCAGATTGAGGATCCCGGCCTGTACGGAGACGTCGAGCGAGGACACCGGCTCGTCGCAGACGACGAACTCGGGTTCGACCGCGAGCGCGCGGGCGATACCGATCCGCTGGCGCTGGCCGCCAGAGAACTCGTGGGGATATCGGCTCGCGTGGCCGGCCTGCAGCCCGACCGTCTCGAGCAGCTCCCGAACGCGCTCGTCGCGCCGATCCGGCGGGACGACGTCGTGAACCGCGAGGGCCTCGCCGACGATGTCGGCGACGGTCAGCTGCGGGTTCAGGCTGGCGAGGGGATCCTGAAAGACGTACTGAATCTCGGATCGCAGCGCCCGGAGTTCGGACCGGGAGCACTCGGTCAGTTCGGTGTCGCGGTAGGTGATCGAGCCCGCAGTCGGCTCGAGCAGTCGGACGAGCGCCCGGCCGAGCGTCGTCTTGCCGCAGCCGCTCTCGCCGACCAGCCCGAGCGTCTCGCCGGCGCGAATCTCGAGGTCGACGCCGTCGACCGCCCGAACCGTTTCGCGCCGCCCGAGCAGTCGATCGAAAAACCCGTCAGCCGTCGTGTAGCGTTTCTCGAGCCCCTCGGCGCGAATCAGCGGATCGTCGGTCGTCGTCATCGCGGATCACCCGTCGGGTCGCGTTCGCGGGTCCGTTCCGCGCCGTCGTTCCCGCCGAGACGGCGTTCGTCCGGTTCGTTCGACTCGGTCGATTCATCCGCTCCGTCCCGCACCTGCACCTCGTAGTCCAGTCCGTCCTCGAGGTCGCCGGTGTATTCGAGGCAGGCGGCGGCGTGGGTGTCGGGATCGCCGTCGTCCGGCGATCCCGACTCCGTCTCGACGAGCGGCGGGCGGCGTCTGGCGCAGACGTCCTCCGCATACGGACAGCGCGGGTGGAACCGGCAGCCCGTCGGCGGATCGACGAGGCCGGGCGTCGTTCCGGGGACAGTCGCGAGGCGTTTTCGACCGTCGCCCAGCCGGGGGATCGAGGCCAGCAACCCGACGGTGTAGGGATGTTTGGGGTCGTAGTACAGCTCCTCGACCGGCGCGCGCTCGACGATCTCGCCCGCGTACTGCACCAGCACCCGATCGCAGATCTCGGCGACGACGCCGAGATCGTGGGTGACCAGCTGGATCGCCGTCTCTGACTCCCGCGCGAGATCCGCGAGTAACTCGAGGATCCCTGCCTGAACAGTGACGTCGAGGTCGGTCGTCGGCTCGTCGCAGACGAGCAGGGCGGGATCGCAGGACAGCCCCATCGCGATGACGGCCCGCTGTTGCATTCCACCGGAGAACTCGTGGGGGTAGTCCGAATATCGGGCGGCCGGATCAGAGATTCCGACCCGCTCGAGGAGCGCAATCGCGCGGTCGCGAGCCGTCTCGTCGGTGACGGCCGCGTGTGTACGGATCGCCTCCGATATCTGTTCGCCGACGGTGTAGACTGGGTTGAGCGCCGCGCCCGCGTCCTGGAAGACCATCGCGATCTCGTCGCCCCTGAGCCCGCGCATCTCGTCGGCCGATAGCTCGAGAATGTCCCGTCCACGAAACCTGATCTCGCCGCCGACGACCTCGCCGGGGGAGTCGATCAGCCGGAGCAACGCGAGGCTGGCGACGCTCTTGCCGGCCCCACTTTCCCCGACGAGTCCAAGCGTCTCGCCCGCGCGGATCTCGTAACTGATGCCGTCGACCGCCCGGACGACGCCGTTTTCGGTATAGAACTGGACGACGAGATCATCCACCTCGAGCAGCGCCATCAGCGCAGCCGCCTCCGTTCGTCGCTCACGTCCCGGTGGGGGTCCAGCGCGTCGTTGATCCCGTCACCGACGAGGTTGATCGCCAGCACGAACAGGAAGATCGCGAGCCCGGGAAAGACGGTGATGTGCCAGCGGCCCTGTACGAGCGAACTCCGGCCCTGGGAGAGCATCGCACCCCACTCGGCGCTCCCGGGCTCGAGGCCGAGTCCGAGGAAGCCAAGCGCCGCCGCGGTGAGGACGACCGTGCCGACGTTGAGCGTCGCCTGGACGACGACGGGGGCGACGGCGTTCGGGACGACGTGTCTGCGGATGACCGTCCGGTCGGGGACGCCGAGCGCTCTCGCGGCCGTGACGTACTCGCGTTCTCGAACCGAGAGGACCTCGCCGCGCAACAGCCGCGCGTAGCCGATCCAGCCGGTGACGGCCAGCGCCAGCACCACCGTCCAGAAGCCGCCGCCGAGGACCGGTATCGGCTCGAGGATCGGGACGATCGCGATCGCCAGCACCAGAAACGGGAAGGCGTACAGCACGTCGACGAGTCGCATGATCGCCTCGTCGATCCAGCCGCCGAAGTAGCCTGCGATCGCCCCGAGGGGGACGCCAACGCACAGCGCCAGTGCGACGGCGACGAGCCCGATTCCCAGCGTGTACCGGCCGCCGACGAGGACCCGCGAGAGCTGATCGCGGCCCGCCCAGTCCGTGCCGAAGGGATGCGCTCGAGAGGGCGGCGCGTTCGCCGGGCCGACGAACATCGCGGACGGATCGTACGGTGCCAGCGAGAACGGCTGGAGCGTGATCGTGACTTCCGCCGTCGACACCTCGATCGGTCTGGCGAAGACGGCCAGCACCGCCATGACGACGATCACTCCCAGCCCGGCCATCGCCGTTCGGTTCCGTCGGAACCGACGCCACGCGTCCTCGAGGCGACGTCTCGGCCGATCGGGTTCTGACTCTGTCTCCGTTGTGGTCTCCCCGGGCGTCGTCGGACCGGCGCTGGGTCCCGTCGCTGTTAGGTCGTTGTTATCGTCGTTGCCTTCCCTATCACTGCCCCGCCGGTCCGCGACGGCGTCGTCGAAGCCGACGATGCGAATCCGGCCGCGCTGGGTGGTGGGATGTCGGTCGCTCATTGGTCAGTATCGAATTCGCGGATCGAGGATCGCGTAGACGATGTCGACGAGCAGGTTCGCGACCACGATCGCGACGCCGATGACGAGGACGGTCGCCTGAATGACGGTGTAGTCACGACGGAGAATCGACCGGACCAGGAGCCGCCCCATGCCCGGCCAGGAGAATATCTGTTCGACGACGACGGCACCGTCGACGAGAAAGGCGAGCTGGAGGCCGGCGACGGTGACGACCGGAAGCAGGGCGTTTCGCAGGACGTGTTTCAGAATCACTGTTCGTTCGGAGAGCCCCTTCGCGCGTGCGGTCCGGACGTAGGCCGCCTCGAGTTCTTGGCGCATCGACGACCGCAACAGGCGCGTGATCAGTGCGGCCGACGCGGTTCCGAGCGTGATCGTCGGCAGGAGCATGAACTTCGCCATCGCGAGGCTGGCGAGCGGCGCGTCCGGCGGGATGACGCGAAACCAGCCCAGCCGAACGCTAAAGACGAACAACAGGATGAGGCCGAGCCAGAAGTTCGGCGTCGCGATCCCGGCAAGTGCCGCGATCCGCCCGAGTTCGTCGGCCGGCTCGCCCGCCCTGACGGCGGCGACGATTCCCGCGGGAATCCCGACCGCGAGCGCGAGCAGCCACGCGGCCCCGCCGAGCGCGAGCGTCGCCGGGAGTCGCCGACCGATCGTCGCCGAGACGTCGCGACCGGTGATCGGCGACTCGCCGAACTCGAGGGTTGCCGCGTCGCCCAGCCACAGCAGGTACTGTTTCCAGACCGGCTGGTCGAGGTGGTACTCGGCCCGGATCGACGCCTCGACCGCCGGGCTGACGTCCTGAAAGCCGATTATCGCGTCGACCGCGTCGCCCGGCAACAGATGAACGAACGAAAAGGTCAGTGCGGTGACGCCGAAGAGGACCGGCGCGGTGACCAACAACCGCGTCCAGACGTATCGGCCGAGCGTCATTGGTGGGAGTAGAGTGTGACGTTAGTTCGGACGGACGTACTCGTCGGCGATCATCTCCTGAAACGACCCGTTCGCATAGTCCTCGAGCAGCGGTGAGATCGGCGTATACGCCAGTTGGCCGATGCCTCGGTAGACGTTCTCGAGGATTCGTTCGCGCGGAATCAACATGTTACAGCCGCGACGGACCGACCGCTCGGAAAACGGCGCGCGGTAGGTGGGGTAGATCACCATATCGAACCCGCCGCCGACGTGGCGACCGACATCGTAGGCCGCGTCGCTCTCGAAGTCGGCGATGCTCGCCGACGGCACGCCGTAACTGAAGTGGATATTCCCGGCCTCGAGTGCACCCTGTCGGGACGACTTTTCGGTGATAATCTCGAGGGTGACGGTTTCGATCGGTGCCGTTTCGGGGACCGCTTTGGTGCCACCCTCATACCAGTACTCGTCGAACCGCTCCATGCGCCAGTGGTCGTCGCTCTCGTGTTCGACGAACCGGTAGGGGCCGGTTCCGATCGGTTCCGACTCGAGGTCGTGTTCGCCGTCGATCACCGCCATCGGGACAATCGACACGTTGAACAGCGCGCTCTCGAAGGGGCCGTACTCCCGTGAGCAACTGATCTCGATCGTCTGATCGTCGATAACCTCGCTGCTCTCATACCAGTCGTAGACGTCGTTTGCTCGCGGCGTTCCCTCGTAGCGCTCGAGTGAGCCGTTGACGTGGGCCGCGGTGAGTCGCTCGCCGTTGTGAAAGTGGACGCCCTCGCGGAGGGAGAATCGATAGGTCATCTCGTCGGTTTGCTCGTCATCGATTCGCTCCCAGTCGGTGGCGAGCATCGGTCGAATCTCGCCGTCGAAGTCGACGCCGACGAGTTGCTCGTAGAGCAGCGCCGTCGCCTGACTGGAGACGGTCCCGGTTATCGTGACGGGATCGTAGTTCGTGACATCGCTCCCGAGGTCGCCGACGAACTCGGCCCCCTCCTCGAGTTCGGTGTAGACACCGGCCCAGGGCGCGTATATCGCGTAGTACGTCCCCGGCCGAAGCGGGTACGTCTGCCAGCCACCGACGACATCGCCGTCCCAGACGTGGGTCGCTTCGCGGAAGCGAACGAACGACGCCGGCGAGTCGGCGACCAGTTCTTCCTGAAGATTCTGGTAAATCTCGACGCGGTCCTCGTGATCGGTTTCGGTGAGGCCGGCGTCGATGTACTCGTCGACGGTCTCACTGGAGTAGTGACCGACGTTGGACCCGTTCGGCGTGTGATCGTCCGAGTGAAAGAGCATGTCGACGTAGTTGCTCGGATCCCAGCCGCCGGTCCAACTCGAGACGAACATGGCGTTTTCGTTCCGCTCGGCCGCGGCGAACATCATATCGACGTGGGAGCCGAAATCCTGAGCGGTGATCGAGACGTCGAAAAAGCCGGTTCCGTTGAGTTCGCTCCGGAGAAGTTGTGCGAACTTGTTCCGTTCCTCGTCTTCGGTAATAGCGATCGTAGTTTCGAACGGCGGCTCGATGTCCGCCGCCTCGAACCCCTTCTGTATTAGCTCCTCGGCCGGGCCGTCGGCCGTGACGCTGTTGAAGCTGATACAGCCCGCGACTCCCGCGACCCCGGCCGCCCCCGCACCCTTCAGGAGTGAACGCCGTCGCAGACGACCGCGTTCACTCGGCCCGACACTATTCCCTGACATAGTCGTAGAGTTCTGATCCTGCGAACATATTCCTTGTGTTGGGGAGACACGCAGGGGCTCGAAACCCCGAACACGAGTCCCCGGTCCCGGCCGCACTCTGTTGGACGGCCGTCGATATCGCGATTCGATGGACCGTCGCGGGCGATCGGACGAAGACAGTCGGCAGGACACTTCCCTCGATTCCGTTCAATTCGTATGATACGGGCCGTTCGACGACCTGCCCGCCAGCAATCGCTTACTGATCGCCTTCCTCGTCGACGATGACGACCTCGCCGTCGACGACGTCGACATTAATGAGCGTCTTCACGTCGTAACCGGCGTCGTCGACCTTGTTCTCGCCGCCGACCTTCTTGATCACGGCGACCGTATCGACGACTTCCGCGCCGATCTCGTCGAGTGCGGTAAGCACCGACGCGAGCGTACCGCCCGTCGAGAGGACATCGTCGAGGACCAGGACGCGCTCGCCCTCGCGGACGTCATTGATGTACATCTCGTTTTCCGAGTAGCCGGTCTTCTGGGAGATCGCGACCTCGTCTTCAAGGCCGTACTCGCGCTTTCGGATGACGGTCAGCGGGATATCGGTCATCAGCGAGACGGCGGTGGAGATGTGAATGCCCATCGCCGCGGGGGTGACGATCCGATCGACCTCCTCGAGTTCGGCTTTCCGGATGATTCGGATGACGATCTCGCGGAGTAGCCCCGGATCGAGTTTCGGGAGCCCGTCGCTGATCGGGTGCACGAAGTAGTGATAGCCGTTCTTCTCGATGATCGGGGCCTCGAGGAGGGACTGCTTCAGCTGATCCATGCTGTGGGTCGAACCGTCGCGGAGTAAAAGTTGACGATCCGAGGGTGTAAATCGCGATATTTCTCGACCGGACGATTGCCGCCAGTTTCGGGCTGCCGGACCGTTCGAAGACTGGTCAGTCGTCGGCGCTGTAGCTCAGTTCCGGTGGCTGGTCGCCGTGACCGAGACGCATGTTTCGCTCGTAGTAGATGTGGACGACCGCAGTGAGCGTGAACGTCCCCGCGATGGCGGCCGTCCAGGTCAGTTCCGTGAGATGCGTGAGCGGATAGATCTCCAGCCACAGCGCGGCGACCAGCGCACAGCTGATCGCGCCCAGCGAAAGGTACAGTTCGCGCCACGCGAACTCCCGGCCGGGGACGATCTCGAGGTAGACGCTGATGTCTCTGGTTCGCTCGGTCCCCTCGATGACGCCTCGATCGGCGTCGAAGCAGAGAATGCCGGTTGCGTCCATCTTCGGAAGGTGGGTCTGTTGAAGCGTCGTGTAGACTCGCTTTCGCTGCTCGGGGGTGACGCCCTCAAGGGTCGTGTCGTACTCCCAGGCCGCGATCTGCTGGGCGAGATCGCCGAGTTCGACGGGTCGATCGTCCTGTTTGAGGTACTGCAAGATATAGCGACGCCGCTGATTCCGCAACACCTCGAAGACCTCGCCTTTGGAGAGCGGTTCGTCAGGCGCGTCGTGAGCGTCGTCGGACGCGTCATCGCCGTCGGTGTCGTCGGTGGTGGGGGTGTCGTCAGTTCGATGTATTTGCGCCACGTCGGTCACCTCGGGGTCCCGGACGACTCCGGTCGTTCGATCGCGTTCAAACCAGGTCGAATACCCATTAGTTCGGTCGGATGAACCCCACCCATATAATTCTCCTGACGGGCGCGCTGAACGCTCAGTCCGTCACCGGCCTCGCCCCGAGCACCGCCGCGATCGAATCGGCGATCTCGCCACCCAGCCCGGCTTTCGTCCCCTCGTAGCGTGCAACGTCGCTCGCGTGGACGAGCAGCGCGCTCGTCGTCTCCGCCCCCATCACGCTCGCGTCGTTGGCGACGACGAACGCGAGATCGGCCCGCTCGAGGGTTGTTCTGGCCTGCTCGATCATCGCCCCGTCGTCACCGGAGGTCTCGGCCTTGAAGCCGACGATCGGCAGATCGGGGTATTCGGTACGAATCTCGTCGATGAGCTTCGGCGTGGGCTCGAGTTCGAGCGTGAGCTCCCGGCCCGAGCGGATCTTCTCGTCGCTCCCCTCGACAGTGTAGTCGCTGATCGCGGCCGCCGAGACGAGCGCGTCGGCGTCCGTACAGGCCTCGCGCGTGGCCGCGAGCATCTCGCTTGCGCTCTCGACCTCGCAAACGTCGGCGTAGGAGACGTCGGGCCCGTCGTGAACGAGCGTCGCGTCGGCTCCGCGGACGTAGCAGGCTTTCGCGACCGCTCGCCCCATCTTGCCCGACGACCGGTTCGTGATAACCCGGACGGGGTCGATCGACTCGCTCGTCGCGCCGCTCGTGACGACGACGTGCTCGCCCTCGAGCGGCCAGTCGCCGGCCGCGCGGGCCACGTCGCAGACGATCGCTTCCTCGCTCGCGATCTTGGCTTTCCCCTCCTCGATGCGGGGATCGACGAAGTCGACGCCCCACTCGGAGACGGTGTCGATGGCCTCGAGCACGCCGGGGTGGTCGTACATCGGTTCGTGCATCGCGGGCGCGATGACGACTGGTGTGTCGGCACCGAGCGCGGTCGTGGCACAGGTCGTGACGGGCGTGTCGTCGACGGCACCCGCGATCTTGCCGACGGTGTTCGCCGTCGCGGGTGCGATCAAGAATACGTCGGCCCAGCCCTCGTAGCCGCAGAGATCGACGTGTTCGACGCCGCCCGTGATCTCCGTGACGACCTCGTTTTCGGTGGCAAACTCGACCGCCCAGGGGTGGATGATCCCCTGCGCGCTGCCGGTCATCACGCCGCGAACCGCCGCTCCGTGGCGTCGCAGCTCGTGGGCCAGTTCGACCGTCTTCACGGCCGCGATCGACCCCGTGATCCCGAGCGCGACGTTGACTCCCTCGAGCATTCGTCTGCTAGTCTCTCTCGGGGTATGTTAAGCGTAGCGAGGCGTCGTCGCGGGTCGGGTTCGCTTACTCGCTCACGTCGAGGTCGACTCGTTCGGCGAGCCACTCGAGCGCCGCGTCGACGGTCTCGGGATCGGTGCCGGTCACCTTCAGCCGGTTTCGCCGCTCCGTGTCGGGGTAGCTGCCGATCGTCACGTCGAAGCGCTCGCGGACGCCATCGATGGCCGCGGCCATCGAACCCTCCGGCTGGGGCGTGTACGCTACCCGCGAGACGGCGTCGCCGCTGAACTCCGCGGCGACGCGCTCGAACAACGCCCGCATCTCCGCGGGCACGCCCGGGAACGCGTAGACGTTCTCGAGCACGCAGCCGGGACAGAGCCCCTCGGGATTGAGTACCGGCCGACTGCTCTCGGGCAGCGCCGCCCAGGCGTCGACATCGAAGTCCAAGTCGTCGGCCGTGACCGTCTCCGGATCGAGGTCCCGGTAGTTCGCGACGGTTTCGAGGACATCACGGCGGACGGACTCATCGACGGTCAGCTCGCGGTCGAAGGCATCCGCGAGCGCGTCGGCAGTGACGTCGTCGTGGGTGCCGCCGAGCCCGCCGGTCACGATAGCGGCGTCGAGGGCGGTCGTCCACTCGCCGAGCGTCGCCGCGATGCGCTCGCGGTCGTCCGGGATCGTCAGGATTCGATCGACGGTCGCGCCGCTGTCGGTCAGCCGGGTCGCGAGCCACTGGGCGTTCGCGTTCGCGATGTCTCCGGCGAGCACTTCGTCGCCGACGGTGAGGATGGCGACCTCCATCGATTGATTCGACGCGGGCAGCCGGCAAAAGGATACGGCCCGGCGCGCCTCCTCCTGACACAGCCGTATCGGTAGCGCGTTTTTATGCAGACTGACCGTGTGACGGACGCTCGATGAAGGCGGAGAAGTGTGCACTCACCGCGAGCGAACGAAGGCGCGGCGCGTAGCGCCGCGATAAGACGAGCGGCCGACGGCCGCGAGTCAGTGAGCGAGCGGGCCGACGACCGACCCGTAGGGGAGGGAGGAGTGCTTTTAATCAACATTTTGCCGAGCGACCGAGCGCCAGCGAGGGAGCGCAGTGCAAAATGTTGACGGGCAGACTGAACAAAAATGACACTTTCCGTTCAGGTTGTTGGTCACCGACTGTTGGGAGGGACCCAACTACTGCTAGTCTTCCGCGACGCTCGGGTGCATCGTCGGCTCTTCGTCGAGCGGTTCCTCGAAGGCCTCGAGCATCCGATTCCTCGCCGTGTCGTCGCGCTTGCGTCGTTCCGCGTCGCCGATCTCCTCACAGCCCGGCGGCACCTCGCGCCCGCGGCCGGTGAAATACCCGTCCGGCGCGACCCAGTCGTGATAGAAGTTCACGTCAGAGTCGTGGATGGCGGCGAGGGCGACCTTCGCGCCATGGCCCGCCGCCACGATGGCCTGATGGGGCTCCTCTGCGAGTCGGCCCGCAGCGTAGACGCCGTCGACGGCCGTCCGTCCCCCTTCGTCGGTATCGACGAAGTGCTTGCTCCCGCGCTGGATGCGCCCCACGTCGAGCGGGACGAGATACTCGCTGTCCGACCACGAGGCCGCGATCACCCGCCGCGCCTCGAGGGGTTCGCCGCCCTCGGTCTCGAGGACGAAGCCGGCCTCGAGGTCCGTCTCGTCGACCAGTGCCGTGCTCGTGACCCGACCGAGTTCGAACTCGGCGCCGGCGTTGCGGGCCTGTTCGCGGCTCAGTCGCAGGTAGCGGCGCGCGTCGAGGCCGTCCGGAAAGCCGGGATAGTTCTCGAGGCTGGCGTTGCGCGCGAGGATCGATTCGCCCCCGTCGTCGCCGGACTGCGTCCGGCTGCTCGAGGGACTCGGTCCCTCGCTGATGACGAGGGTGTCCAGTCCCGCGCGGGCGGTGAAAATCGAGGCGGCGAGGCCGGCGACGCCGCCGCCGACGATACAGATGTCTCGCATGTTCGCTCGTTGCCGGCGGCGGGTATAGAAGGTTGCCGTCTTCCGTTTATTCGTGCTTGCTGTCTCCTACCTGTTCGTGCTCGCTGTTTTTCGTCTGTTCGCGCACGGGACAGTTGTGAATGGTGCAGTGGATCTCGATGGGAATGTGTGAGCCGAAGCGTCCTGCTACCGTGGCACCAGGGAATCGCCACGCCCTCCCCAGCCGATTCGTTCGCGCCTCGCGGCACTCACTCATCCCTCGCGCAGCGTCGTGCCGCGGTTCATTGACATTCACCGCGCCACAGCGCGCGCCACCGCTGCCAGTTGACCAATTTAGCGCAATATGTGGATTACCTCTACTGAACGAATATCCTCGACCGATTCTGGCTACAGACCCACGGCAGGGATTACCGTTCCGTATCGTGTGGGAATCCCAACACTATTTTGATCTGCGATATCGAATCGACGACTATGCTCGCCGCTGTTGCGTTCGTCCTCGTCCTCGCGGTCGGGCCGTTCCTCGGGTTTCGTGCATACGCCGGCCGCGTCGAGGCGATGGACGAACCGATCGAAGACCGCTTGCACCGACTCAATCGAGTCCAGCAGGTCGGCGGATTCGGACTGCCAGTCGTCGCCATTCTGGCCGGGTATTCCCTCGGACTGATCGAGCGAGCGACTGCCGCTGTTGGGACGGGCGGGGTCGAACTGTTCGGTATCGCGATCCTCGAGTTCGGTACCATCATACTGGTCACGTTCGGGATCGTCACCATCCCGATCGTCTCGATGGCCCTTGGCACGTACCCCACGGTGCGCTCGCTCCGGGAGACGTCGGCGTCGATGTGGCGGGTCGCGAAAGGCACGCTCACGGTGATGGCGGTCGCCGTCGGCTCGGCGATGATCGGGGTCGGGGGTTTCCTCGCGGTCATTTCGGTCGTCGGGTCGTCGACCCCCGTGCTCGTCGCCACCCTCGGTGCAATCGTCTTCGCCAGCTTTGGTCTCTCGCCGTACCTGATCGTGGTCTTTCAGGATCGCGTTTCGCTCGAGGGGCAGCGCCGCGAGCGCGTCGAACGGCTCTGTACGGAGTTGGGCTACAGACCCCGCGGACTCTTCTTGCTCGAGGGCGAGTCCACCAAGACCGCGAACGCACTCGTCGCGGGTACGGTTCCCGGACTGCGATACGTCTTTCTGACCGACTACCTGCTCGCGGAGTGCGACGACGACGAACTGCGCGCGATCCTCGCCCACGAGTTTGGCCACGTCGCCGGCCACCACCTCTGGCAGCGTGGCCTGCTGACGGTCGCCGTCTTCGGAGCCTGGATCCTCGGCGTCCAGCGGTTCGGACTCGGCGGGCTCGAGGAGCGCTATGGTTTCGTCGGCTTCTTCGTGCCGTTCATGGCGCTGTACGCGCTTTACCACGTCGTCTTGCTGGGCGGGCTCGCGCGCTGGCAGGAGTTCCGTGCGGACGCGTACGCGGCCCAGGAGACCGGTCGCGAGGCGATCAGCAAGGCCCTCGAGACGCTAGCCGACGCGAACGACACGCGTCGTGAGGCGGGCCTGCTCTACAGCCTCGCGACCCATCACCCGCCGATCGCCGACCGAATCGATGCGCTTCGGGACGACGCCGAGGGGGAGGGAGTGCGGGCGACGCCGAGTGATTGAGCGGCAATCGATGGGATGGAAATCCTTACTTTCGGATCCGTCGTACGGCGGGTGTGGACAGGATTCTCCTCAGTACGCTCGCCTATCGGTCGCCCGAGGAGGTGTTTCCGTACGTACAGTCGTTTGCCGACTACCCGCGGTACACGGACCACCTGAAGGAGGTTCGCGTCAACGGGGACGGGGGTGTCGGCTCCGTCTACGACCTCAAACTAGCGTGGTGGAAGCTCAGCTACACCGCCCGCTCGAGGGTGACCGATATTTCCGCGCCCGAGTCGATCGCGTGGGAACTGGTCAACAATCTCGACGCTCGCGGCGAGTGGCGCGTCGAATCGGAGCCCGAATCCGCGCCGACGGACGTGGAGACGGCGAGTCGGATCTACTTCGAGGCCGTCTACGATCCCCACTCGGCGGACGAGAACGCGATCTCGTTACCGCGGCTCGTCTCGCTGGACTGGGTCGTTCGGAAGGTGGAACCCAAACTGCTCGCCGAGGCCGAAACCGTCGTCGAGCGGCTGGTTGCGGACATCGAGGGGCGGCCGCGGGACGTGGAGTTGACGGTTCACGAAATGCCGTAGACGTACCTTTTTGCGCCTCGGGATTCCTCGTAGTTCGAGAGACCGAAGGTCTCTTGTCACTGAGCCGAGCTTCGCTCGGCGAGGTCCAAAAGAGCGCAAGCGCTCTTTTGAAGGGCACGAAAGACGCTTTACGTCTTTCGAACGACTTTGCTCGGAACCGCTCTCTGCTCGCGGGCCTTCGGCCCGCTCGCACGGCTCGAGGGACGCCTCTCGTCCCTCGTACGCCGCAAAAATCTACGCTACAAAGGGCGCTCGCTCCCGTTGGTCGCTCGCGGATGCACTCTTTCCGATCCCGAAAGCGGTCATTCCTTGGTCCGTACCGTCCAATCCGCTACGTCGGGCTCATTCGCTCGAGGAACCGCTAACGACACCCCTGCCTTACTCATGCCAAACCCACTTACTGCTCGGTGACGACACCAGTGATATGAGTAGCGGGAGCGTCAGTTCGCGTCCGCGACCCTCGCGGGTGGTCCGCCAGTGCGAGTGATCATCGTCGGTGCGGGCCAAGTCGGCTCGAACATCGCTGCCAGCCTCGACGACGAGCACGATGTCGTCGTGGTCGACACGGATCCCGATCGGGTCGAGTCGGTCACCTACTCTCACGATGTGCTGGCGATCCAGGGCGATGGAACCGCCATCGGGACGCTCGAGGAGGCCGGCATCGAGGAGGCGGGTCTGGTCATCGCGAGCACCGACATCGACGAAACAAACATCGTCATCTGTGGGGCGGCGAAGGCCGTCGCCGAGCCGTTCACGATCGCTCGCGTCACGAATACGAACCTGTTGCGGACGTGGGAGCAATCTATGGGGGCGTTCGGCGTCGATTTCATGGTTTGTACGGATCTCCAGACCGCCGAGACGATCGTCCGGATCGCCGGCTTGCCTGGCGCTCACGACGTGGAGACGTTCGCCGACGGCCTCGTCCAGATGGCGGAGTTCGAAGTCGGTCCGGACAGTCCGATTGCCGGTGAGACGGTCTCCGAGGCCGACCGCTTCGAGTCGCTGACCTTCGCGGCGCTGTTGCGCGACGACAACATCATCGTCCCGCACGGTGAGACGGTCATCGAGGCTGGCGACGCCGCCGTCGTTATCGGTTCCGTTGAGAACGTCCGCGAGTTCGCGGGCACCCTGACGCCGGAACCGGGCCTCGAGGACGCCGAAGAGATCGTTATCGTCGGCGGCACCGAGATCGGCTACCAGACGGCGCGGCTCTTCGAGGCCGAAGGGCTCGAGCCGCGGCTCGTCGAACGGGATCCCGAACGGGCGCGGGAACTGGCCGAGAAACTGCCGAGGACGCTGGTACTGCAAAGCGACGCGACGGACATCGACTTCCTCGTCCGCGAACACGTCGACGAGTCCGACATCGTCGTCGCTGCGGTCGAGGGCGACGAGAGGAACCTGCTGATCTCACTGCTCGCGAAACGGATCGGCGTCGAGCGAACCATCGGCATCGTCGAGGCCGGCGAGTACGTCGACCTCTTCGAGACCGTCGGGATCGACATCGGAGTCAACCCGCGACTCGTCACCGCCGAGGAAATCACCCGCTTCACCCGCAAGCGACAGACCGAGAACGTCGCCATGCTCGAGTCCGACCGCGCCGAGGTCCTCGAGATCGAGGTCGGTTCCGAGAGCGTACTTGCCGGAGCGCGGATCCGCGACACGATGGCCGACCTCCCCGACGGGATCGTCATCGGGGCGATCACCCGCGACGGGGAGTTGATTACCCCGCGGGGGGAGACCAGAGTCGAGAGCGGCGATCACGTGGTCGTCTTCGTCGATACCGCGGTACTGAACGAGGCCACTTCGGCCCTGTAACCGACCGTCTCACCCGGCGTCGGCGACTCGATCGCCGACCGCGAGCCCATTGCGAAGCGCCGCGTGAAGTCGAGCCTCGCCGGCGACCCAGTCGCCGAGACAGTACAGCCCCTCGCGTTCGGCACGTTCCAGCGGTTCGACGGGGACGCCGTCCTCCGCGAGCGCGTTCCGCCATCCCTGAAAGTCGGTCCAGTCAGGCTCACGCAGGCGGTCGTCCCCAACGAGGTCTGCGGTCATCGCCGCGAGTCGCTCGCAGTTCTCCGCTGGGCGTTCGTCGTAGCGGTCGACCGACCACTCGTGGTTAGCCTGAACGATCAGCACCGACTCGCCGTCGGGGACGTGGCCGGGTTTGCACTCCTCGCGGGCGACCCAGCCGATCTCGTGGGCCTTGTCCGTGTTGACCAGCGCGTAGTAGGGGCGCTCGAGTTCGAACGGATAGTGGAAGATCCCGGTCCAGATCGTCCGGAAGGGGACCGCCCCAACGGCGTCCGTGAGGGATTCCCACACGTCGGTGTCGCCCGACCAGTCGGCCGACCGCAGCAGGTCGGCCGTCTGGGGTGCCGGCGGATTCAGGAGCACGGCGTCGAAGGGACCCCAGCGGGCTCCGGACGCGTCCTCGAGCCACCAGCTCTCGCCTCCGCCGTCGGGTTCACGAATCAGCGTTTCCACTCGCGTCTCCCGGTGGACGCTCGCGTCGGTGCGGGCGAAAAGTCGCTTCGCGATCTGGGTCAGCCCCTGTCGGTAGGTCCACCTGTGATCGTCGCGGTCGTCTCCCGGCGAAACCCTCCCCGCGCGATCGAACGTCCAGATCGGGTCGGTCACGTCCACCAGTCCCTCGGTATCGAGCGTCTCCGTCAGTAGTTCGACCACCCGCTCGTCGTCCGAGGTGACGTAGTTCGCGCCGTACTCGTAGACGACGTCGTCGCGACGCCTCGTCGCAGCCCGCCCGCCGAGTCCGCGGGACTTCTCGAGGACCGTAATCTCCGTCTCGGTCGGCGTTCCGTCAATGGTGTGGGCCGCGGCCGCGGCGGCCGCCCCGGCACCGACGATCCCGATTTGCATCACGCTCGCAGTTCGGTCTCGAGGGATCAAGTAATCCGGCCCAAACTGCGGTGGTCCGAACGCTTGACGGCCCGTCGACCACGCCGCTCGCCGGTCATCGATGTCAACCGACGTGTGGAAGTTACCGCTTCGTCTCGAGCGATCGAACGGTCATGCGAACCGTCGGATCGAACGGCTTTTGCAACGTCGGCAGGTAGGAGCGGGCGATGGACGTACTGATCGTCGGCGCGGGGTCGATGGGGACGTGGTTCGGGGACGGGATCGACGCCCGGGTCACGTTCGCCGATCTCGACCGAGACGCGGCGGCGACCGCGGCCGAGACGGTCGGAGGGGATGTCACCGACCTCGAGGGGGAGACGACGTTCGACGTCGTCTGTCTCGCGGTGCCGATGGCCTACGTGACCGATGCGATCGCCGCGCAGGCCGACCGCGCCGAGCGAGCGATCGTCGATGTGTCGGGTGTGATGGAGCCCGCGATCACGGCGATGGAACGTCACGCTCCGGAGCTGGAACGCGTGAGCCTGCACCCGCTGTTCGCACCCGAGCGGGCACCCGGCTCGATCGCCGTCGTCCGGGCTCGCTCGGGGCCGGTAACTGACGAGCTACTTGCGGCCCTCGAACAACGGGGGAACGAACTGCTCGAGACGACGGCCGTGGAACACGACGAGGCTATGGAAACCGTCCAGGCGGCGACCCACGCCGCGGTTCTCTCTTTCGCCCTCGTGGCGGAGTCGGTCCCCGACGGGTTCGAAACGCCGATCTACGAGGAGTTGCGGCGACTCGCCCGCCAGATGACCGCGGGCACGCCGCGTGTCTACGCCGATATTCAGGACACGTTCGACGGCGCGGATGCCGTCGCCGACGCCGCCGCCGAAATCGCCGCCGCCGGACCCGAGGAGCTCGAGGCGCTGTATCGGGAGGCGGCCGCGAACTGGCACGACGAACGTGACGAACGCGACGAACACGACGAACGACGCGATACCGGAGGGAACACCACGTGAGCGACCATCGAGACGCCGTTCGATCGAACGCGAAGTATCTGCGCAACGTCCGGCCGATCGACCCCGAGGAGATCTGCGAGTACGTCGAGGGGGCGCCCCATCCGGCAGTGGTCAGACAACTCCTCCGCGAGGAGGCCGCCGACCTCGGACTCCTCGAGCGGGACGACGGGCTGTTCGTTCCGGTCGACGACGAGCCGGTTCGGCCCCTGCGGGGACCGATCGAACGGCTTCCAGCCGACTACGAACGCCGGCTCGAGGACCTGCTCGCCGATCGGTATGGCCCGAACTGGGAGGGCGGCGCGTCGGGGGACCTGCTTCGCTCGACGATCCGTCGGTTCAAAGCGAGCTACCTCGACGGGCAACCGGTCGAGTACGGCGACGACGTGGCCGCGGGGTACGCGATCTACCACCTTCCGGGGTACTATGCGGCAGTGCAGTACGCGCTCGACGACCTCGCGGAACGGGGGCTGTTGGGCCGGAAGCTTCGGGTCCTCGATATCGGCGCGGGCGTCGGCGGCCCCGCGCTCGGCCTCTGTGACTACCTCCCCGACGATTCCTTGCTCGAGTACCACGCGATCGAGCCGAGCGCGGCCGCGGACGTGCTCGAGGAGCTGCTCGCGGAGACGGGGCGGAACGTCCACACGACGATTCACCGGACCACCGCGGAGGCGTTCGATCCGAGCGAGGCCGTGAACGGTGGCGGTTCCGGCGATGGGTTCGATCCCACCGCACCGGACGACGGCTTCGATCTCGTCCTCGCCTGCAACGTCCTGAGCGAACTCGAGGATCCCGCCGAAGTCACGCGATCGTTCCTCGAGACGCTCGCGCCGGAGGGGGCGCTGCTCGCGATGGCCCCCGCGGACAAGAACACCAGCGTGGGGCTGCGCGAGGTGGAACGGGACCTCGAGGGCGAGCGTCTCTGGGATCGATCGGCCGTAGACGTCGACGCGTCTGGCGATTCCGATTCGGCGACCTATCGTCGCGGAGCGGTGACCGTTTACGGTCCCGCCGTCAGGCTCTGGCCCGGCGAAACCCCCTCGGATCGCGGGTGGTCCTTCGACGTCCGGCCCGATCTGGCGGTGCCGGAGTTCCAGCGGCGACTCGACGAGGCCGCGCCGGCCGACGACGACGATCACGCGCCCGGCGAGTTCGTCAACGTCGACGTCCAGTTCTCCTCCTCGCTCCTGCGCCTCGACGGCCGTCGGCGGATCGATATGGCCCTCGAGACGGACGAGTGGGCGAAGATGGCCGAGATGGAACGCCACGTCACGAACCGGATCGATATCGTGGCGGCGAAGCTTAGCCGGTCGTTAAGCGGGGACGGCGACGGGAACGGCGGCCGCGGCGGCCGGTCGAATCCGCTGTTCAAGATCAGCGACGGCAGCGAGGCCGTCGATCACTACGCCGTCGTGACGAACGAAACGTCGCTCAACAGACCGCTGCTCGAGGCCGACTACGGCGAGGTCTGCACGTTCGAACGCATCCTCGCGCTCTGGAACGACGACGAGGAAGCCTACAATCTGGTCGTCGACGAGGAGACGGTCGTCGACCGAATCGGCTGAGGCGGTTACTGGTAGTCTGTTTCGCCGCACCCGTCTGGCAGGTCGCGGTGCGCCGGGACACGGTGCCAGCGGACCGTCTAAAACGGTCGACCAAACCGCACGAGACAGCCGACCGAACCCCACGAGACGGAAAAGCGGTGGGCTTTTCGTACCGCCGACCGACCGGCGTGACATGAGCGACGACCTCGAGATCCTGTTGACCAACGACGACGGGATCGACAGCACCGGTATCAGGGCGCTGTACGACGCCCTCTCCGAGCACGCCAACGTGACCGTCGTCGCGCCGGCCGACGACCGAAGCGCCTGCGGCCGGTCGCTTTCCCACGAAGTCGAGGTCGACGACCACGAACTGGGCTATGCGGTCTACGGGACCCCTGCGGACTGCGTCGTCGCCGGCCTCGCCGAACTCGGCCCGTTTCCGGACCTCGTCGTCGCCGGCTGTAACAAGGGAGCGAATCTCGGCGAGTACGTCCTCGGTCGTTCGGGAACGATCAGTGCGGCCGTCGAAGCCGCCTTCTTCGACGTCCCCGCGATCGCGACCTCGCTGTACGTCCCCGTCGACGACACGCCGTTTGCGGAGACCAAGGTATCCGCCGACGACTACGCCGAAGCGACCCGCGTCACGAGCTATCTCGCCGAGCGCGCGCTCGAGGCCGGCGTCTTCGACCACGCCGCCTATCTCAACGTCAACGTTCCGCTGCCGGACGGTGAACCCGCCCCGATCGATGTCACGCGCCCCTCGAAACGCTACGAGATGGACGCCGAACGCGACGGCGCACACGTTACCCTTCACGACCGCGTCTGGGAGGACATGACCCCCGACGGGCTTCCCGATCCCGAGGGCACCGACCGCCGCGCGGTCGTCGAGGGTCGTATCAGCGTCTCGCCGCTGACCGCGCCTCACTCGACGAACCACCACGAGGCGCTCGACGCGCTCGCTGACACCTACAGCAGTCTCTGAGACGGATACAGTCGCTTCTCCTGGCAGCGGCGTGATCGGATACGGCGACGGTCACGTCTCGGCTCGCTTGGGGGAGAGGCGACGCCGCTGACAGCTGTCGGCGCGAACTGTGTGTCGCAAGTGGTAACAGTGTTCGCGTGTTACGACCGGTAACAGGGCTCGAGACGCGGAAATCGGTGACTACCGCAGTATCGACCGAGTGGTAGATGAGCGCCTCGGCTGGAATCGCGTTGTCGGCGAGCCTGTCGGTCGCTCAAAGTGATAACTGGCTTGCGGGTCGCAAGGCAGCCGCTATTCGACGACGGAACCGTCACGATAGTCACGCCGTAATCGCCGGCTTGCAACCATGTCACTTCCAAAACATAAAACCAAGGTAGGTGGGCGTTCAAGTTATGATAGTTCCAATGGAGCGTGACCAATAGATGGTATTCAATACACTCTGGACTCGCATCTCGTCTCTCTGGAGCGGGTCGGCCGACGAGTCCCGAGCGAGCGAGTCCGCATCGACATCGAGCGAGAAAACGAGCGAGGAATCCGACGACGAAACGTTAAGCTATGCCGAAGAAATCGAGTACGGCGTCGACGAACACGACCTCCCAGACGAAGACAAAATTCTCCGACTGCTCGTCAAACGCGGCGGCCGCGTCGACCAATCGACCATTCGCGAGGAAACGGGGTGGTCGACGGATCGACTCGAAGACGTCATCGACCGGATGGAGGACGACGACCAGGTCAGTGCCATCACCGTCGGTCGCAAGCGCGTGATCTGCCGACGCGGGTTCGAACCGAAAGGCTATCGCGGTCACCTCAACGAATAACAGCCCGGTCTCCCGTCCCAAACGACGGCGCAGTTCCCCTCCCCCGAAACGACGGCGACGTTCGCCCCCTCCGAGCTGGCTTTCGACTCGAGAGCGGCGGGTTCGATCGACACGAGTCATCCGTTCTCCCGTCTCCGTCCCGATGAACGCTGTCACCTATAGTAGCCACTGAAAGTCACTGCACACCTGATCGCACGACGGCGTTGCGATCAGCGTGTAAGTCGTTTCAGTGGCTACTATAGCCATCTCCCGGCCCACTGTTATACGCGGCGTCGGCGTGTGCGGAGCCGATTCCGATGGCTTTCACGATCGAAGACGCGCGGGTCGTCGACTACGAGGGGGAACTCGAGGTGCAGGGGTACATCGGACACCGCGACTGGGCTGCTCATCGCGTCGGTCCGTGGTAACCGGTCCGCTTTCGTGACGCTCTCCGCCGAGTGGAAACCTTCATTCCACTGTTTTTCCAACGTACCGGTGGGGATGGCGCACAAAGACGATGTAACGAGGGTGCTCGCAGCGTGTACGGCATGTGGATCCGCCTACGCGGCGCGACAGTGGCCGGACGGCGAGATTCAGATCATCGGCCAGGACGGCTGTTCGTGCGGTTCGACCGACTTCGAACCGGTCGACGATTCGAATGACGATCTCGGGCCCGACTCCGACTGATTCGAGTGGTGCTGTCGGGAGAGAAAAGCGTAGAGAGACAGTGGCTACTGGAGCCGTCGTTCAGCCGGTACTCGAACTTACGGGACTGCACGGTGTCCGTAACGGTATTACCGATTCGAATCAACGGCGACGCTCCTCGTCATTCAGGTTCTGAGCGGCGGCAATTGTCCGATTGAAACGGCTTTATGATCCGTATAGTGAACCGCCGAACAGCGAAAGTATCGCGTAATGAAATCTCGCATATCCGTCCGCGACGGACGCCACGACCAGTACAACGCCTCGAGCGGCCGTCTAAATCCACATTCGTCCGAGAGCGTGGTCGTTTCGACAGCGAAAACTGATCGCTCGAGGGCGGAAACGACCCACTGGCCGCCCGCGGCCCGACGACGGGTGACGGTCTCAGCGGGCAGCGAGACGACGAGTGCGTAACCCACTGATCACCGGATTTCAATCCCTCAATTACCGATAATGAGCCGCAACACCCAACAACACGGAACGAAGACCCGATCGATTCAGCGCAGCGTCCAGGTTTTACTCACCATCAGCGGCATCGTCTTCCTCCTGGCCGGACTGGTACTTGCTGCGAGCGGGGCATCCGTCAGCAGCGCCATCGGATCAGTCACCGACCGATTTGACGACTCGGGCCAACCGGCTGACGACGATATCGATTCGTCGAACGGTGACGACGCGAGCGGTGGCAGTGGTACCGAAACCGATGATACCGGCGGCGGTGATACCGGTGACGGTGGTGACAGCGATACTAGTGACGGAGGTGATGGTGATACCGGCGACGGTGGTAACGGCGATACCAGTGACGGTGGTGATGGCGATACCGGTGACGGCGATGGCGACAGTGGTGACGGCAATACTGACGGTGATGACAGCGACGGTGGGGACGACGGAGATGGGAGCGATGGCGACGACGGACCACACGCGTTGACAGTATCCGTAGTAGACCAAGATGGTAACGCGGTCGACGGGGCCGACGTGAGCCTCAATGACTCCGTCAGCGACGAGAAAACGACCGGCGGAGATGGTGAGGTCGAATGGGAGGTCGAGGACGGCACCTACAGCGTTACCGCAAATGCGGACGGATACCAGTCCGCTGAAGACAGCGTCGAGATCGACGGCAGCGACGAACCGATCGAGCTGACACTCGAGGAAGAGAGTGACGACTCAGGAGATGACAACTCGGGAGATGACGACTCGAGCGACGGCACTAATACGGTCACGTTCGCCGTGGAAGACCGGAACGGCGACCCGCTCGAGAACGCGACCGTTTCGCTCGAGCAGAACTCGCTGTTTGGGGGGAAAGAGGAGAAAACCGTCGACGAGAATGGCGAGGTCGAGTTCGAACGCGAGAACGACGAGTACTCGTACACCGTAGCCGTAGACGGGAACGAATCGGACGAATACACCGTCGAAGTCGATGGCGACACGAGACAGGTCGTGACGTACGAGACGACTGACGGCTAGAGACGGTTCGTCCGCGCGCGTTTTGCTACTCGTTTTCACTGTTTTTCAGAGCTGACTGTCCCGTCGGGCTCGCCGTCGACGCCTGCCCGCTGTCAACGCGACTCTGGGCCCGCTCTCGTACTGGCAGCACCGATACTCAGCACCTCGTTCGGTAATCGGGGTTCGAATGCGCCACGGAGTCTCGAGTGGCTCCTGATCCGTCATCCGATTACCTGTCGCGACCATCGATCACCGTGTACACTGGACATCGATGGCAGGAAGCAGTGCAGCGGCGGTGGCAACGAGCATCCTTCTCTCCACCAGGAATTCCCCGTGATCGATCGGATATCGGAGGTACGCGAAACGGATCCTCGTGACTACTCGAGTGAGAACGGTGCGAGCGAGGACGGAATCGTTCCGCTATCGGTGCCTCGATACGTGGTTCGACAGCATCTCGAGCATCGCTCGTCTCGCTGCGGACGATCGTGGCTGCCACCGTTCGAACCTCGGCATTCCGAGTGTCCGTGATCGCTCAGCGTTTGGGTGTCCGTGGCTGCCTGGGGGTTCAGGTGTGCATGGCTGCTCGGTGTTCTGGGTAGACGTAGCAACTCGTCGTTCCGGATGGCGCGCCCGCTGTCGTCACTTCCCGGTTGCTCGTCCGGACGAGTGACCCGTCACCTGTGATCTGCGTCTCCTCGAGCGATGTGTCTCACGGTTCACTGGGTACAGACGACCGTCTCCGTCCGGTATCGGTTCGAGAACTGCCGCAGTCGGCGTCGAGCGGTGCGTCGAAAAGACGTTATTCGAGAAACGAAGCGATCATTCGACCGTGACACTCTTCGCGAGGTTGCGCGGTTTGTCGATCGGGCGGTCGAGTTGCGTCGCAGCGTAGTAGGAGAGCAACTGGAGCTGAACGTTGGCGAGCAGGCCGGCCCAGACGGGGTGGGTGTCGGGCACCGACAGGTGTGCGTCGGCGACGTCGACGAGTGACCCGTCGTCAGGTCCGACGGCAACGATCGGCGCGCCACGGGACTGGGCCTCGATCGCGTTCGTCTTCGTCTTACTGTCGCTGTCACTGCCGGTCGAGACGGCGAACACCGGCGTCTCCTCGGTGACGAGGGCGAGCGGGCCGTGTTTGAGCTGGCCAGCGGCGAACCCTTCCGCGTGCTCGTAGGTGATCTCCTTGAACTTCAACGCGCCCTCGAGGGCCACCGAGTGGCCGAGTCCGTGACCGATAAAGAAGTATGACTTGCTATCGAACACGTCTTGGGCGAGCGCTTCCGCCTGACTCGTCTCCAGGACGGCCTCGACGTGTTCCGGGAGGTCCTTGAGCGCCTCGAGCATCCCCGCTCGATCGTCGGCGGGAGTCCCCTCCGGGACGTCCGCCGCGATGCGCTGGGTGAGCAGCACGAGCGTAACCGCCTGCGAGGAGTACGTCTTCGTCGCTGCGACGCCGACTTCCGGGCCGGCACGGATGTAGACCGCATCGTCGGCTTCGCGCGCGGCCGTCGAGCCGACGACGTTGGTGACGGCGAGCGATCGAGCACCGCGCTCGGTCGCTTGCCGGACCGCATCGAGGGTGTCGGCGGTCTCGCCGCTCTGGGTGACCGCGATGACGAGCGTGTTCTCGTCGACCGGTCCGGACGTGGACCCGTACTCGCTCGCGCGGAGCACCTCGGTTCGGAGGCCGGCCTCTCGGGTCAACTGTGCGCCGTACATCGCCGCGTGATAGGACGTCCCGCAGGCGACGAACTGGACGGACTCGATCTCGTCGAACGAGCCGGGGGGAAGACTCTCGAAGGCAACGTCACCGTCTTCGATCCGTCCCTCGATCGTATTGGCGAGGGAGGTCGGCTGGTTGTTGATCTCCTTGAGCATGTAATGGTCGTACTCGCCTTTGCCCGCGTCCTCCGGATCCCAGTCGACGGTGTCGGTCGATCGCTCGATCGGGGTGCCATCGAGATCGGAGATCTGGTAGGAGTCTGGATCGAGAACCACGATATCGCCATCCTCGAGGTAGATCACCTCGTCGGTGTGTTCGAGAAACGCCGGCACGTCGCTCGCGAGGTACCACTCCTCGTCGTCGAGGCCAAGGACGAGCGGCGAGCCCTTCCGTGCGGCGTAGACCGCTTCCTCGCCGTCGACGATCGCGGCGATCGCGTAGCTCCCCTCGAGCGTGTCGACGGCCCGGCGGACCGCCTGTTCGGTGTCACCGGTTTCCTCCCGGTATTCGTCGATGAGGTGTGGGATGACCTCCGAGTCGGTGTCGCTGTCGAACTCGTGGCCCTTCGCCCGGAGTTCAGCCTTGAGCTCGTCGTAGTTATCGATGACCCCGTTGTGGACGACCGCGACGTCACCCGCCGTATCCGTATGCGGATGGGCGTTTTCGTCGGTCGGCGGCCCGTGGGTGCTCCATCGGGTGTGGCCGATCCCCATGTTTCCGTGCGGTTGTCCGTTCAGGCTCGATTTGAGGCGGGACACCTCACCTGAACACTTGTGGACCTTGACCCCGGAGCCGTTCTGGACGGCGATCCCCGCCGAGTCGTATCCCCTGTACTCGAGGTTCTCGAGTCCCGTGAGGAGCGACTCCGCCGCGTTTCCGTGACCGATCCGCGCGATAATACCGCACATCAGCCGATCACCGCCGTTTGAGCGGTGGCCAGTGACCACGCTACACTATCAGAACGGTGGTCGGCGGAGCGATCGGCGGTTGTGACGGATGTCGCAAGTCGGTTCGAGACCGCTGCCTTACGTGGAGGACTGTTCCGTGTCATTGGTATCATCGAGCCCATCCGTTCACTGCCGACGGATCGGGCGCTACTCCTACCACGGGCAACAGCGGGCATTACTATACCACGAATAAGACCGTACTGCGAATATCATGCGAACTATCGAGTGCATAACACCCCATTCGTTTTTCCAACTTCGGCTTCACGTCTCACTCCGCCCGTTGTCACAGCAGAGCATGACATTCGTACAGTTTTCCCGTGCCGCGGTGAGAGATCGCTTCGAGACGGGTAAACCGAGTCCACTGTCGGCCGTCATCGGGCGAATGGGTGACCGAGACCGGTCCGCTGATACGATGCACGGACTTGCAGCCGTACGGACCCTGTCGAAGTACAAACTGCCACGCGAGGCGCTCTCGTAGCCACTGAACGATTCACATATCGATCGCACAGCCCGCGGTTCTCGCTCACGACGTTCGCTCACGGCTCGCTTCGCTCACCGTTCGCATTCCCGCGGTTCACAACCCGCGTCGTTCGGGGACCGAGTTCGAAACCGGATCGCTACGGCAGCGATGCAGTCGGTGGAAACCGATTCGGTCCGTAAAACAACGATCTCCCCAGTCGAACACCGCTGTAGTCGCTAAGAACACTGCTGTAGTCGTCACGGATACTGCTGTAGTCGTCACGGATACTGCTGTAGTCGCCACGAACACTGCTGTAGTCGTCACGGTTACTACTGTGGTCGTCAGGTGCTCACGGGTGTGGGTTCCCAATCTCGGTAGACCGCGTCTCGTCGTCGGGCAGTGGTTCGGAGAAGACGATGACGTTCTCTCGACCGACCGATTGCTTTTCAATCGTCCCGTCAGCGTGCATCTGCGAGCAGATTCTGCTGACTTTCGACTTCGACCAGCCCGTTTCGTCCGCGATCTGATGCTGGCGAATGCGACCGTCGTTTGCGACGAGCAGCCGGACGACCTTGCCCTCGTCGCTCAGGAGCTTCGGCGGCGTTTCGGGCGACAGATACGATTCGGACGCCCATTGATCGTCCGCATGCGTGTGGACTGATTCGTCCGTGTTACCCGCTGCGTTCACGACGAACGGGAGCGACGACATCTCGAGTTCGCGTTTCGACAGCACGTCGCCCATTCGAATCCCGATGAGTGCGCTGATCAGCAGGAAGAGAACCGCGATCAGGGCCGTTTCCCAGAACGACGACACGCGAAGTAGTTGTATCGCGGACAACGGTCCATCGGGGTGATCGCCAGCCCCGGGGACAATCGCCCTCGAGGGAATCGCGTAGGCCCCCTGGTGGTGAGTCGAAGCCGGACCCGTTCCGATCGAGACGGCGCTGTGAATCGATGCGAGCTGGGCTCCGACTCCGATCTGGGGATTGGACACCATGATTACGCGGTTCTGTGGCGGCCGGTGCGTGATCCGAGTCACGATGACGTGAACTCGCCGACCGTACTGGTACTCCGGCTTCGGGGACCTTCATTATGAGTTCGTATAGGAGCGTTTAACAACGGTTTAAGCTCTCATCCTGGCACCGAGCCGTTGACTGGCCATTGCCGTCGATAGCGCCCGCCCGTTCCCGGTTTCACTGCGTGGAACGCTTGCAATCGTTTATCCGGGGTATAGTAAACCCCCGACGGCGGCTTCTCGATTTTACGGAGCGCCCCGCCGATGGCGGGCGTCCACTTTCGAACAGTCACCGTCGCACTCGGTCGTGTGACGGTCACGCGATAACGATCACTCATGACCACGATAATTGGCGATACGGAAGAGCGAGCGGACGAGCGAGCGAGCGGTCAGTACGCGCTCGAATCGAGCGGTGAGGGAACCACCCTCGAGCACACAACGGAGCAATCGACCCGCGAGGCGACGATCTGCGTCGTCGGACTGGGATACGTCGGCCTCCCGCTCGCGGTCGGGTTCGCGCAGTCGGACTACCGCGTGATCGGCTACGACGTCGACGACGTGACGGTCGACCGACTACAGGAGGGTATCGACACGACCGGTGACCTCACGGACGAAGCCATACAGGACGGTGATATCTCCTATACGACCGACGCGACCACGATCACCGAGGCCGACTACGTCATCATCGCGGTTCCGACACCGATCGACGACGACGAGCAGCCGGACCTCGGCTACGTGGAGAGCGCGGCGACGACCGTCGGGTCGAAACTGGATCCCGGCACCACCGTCGTCCTCGAGTCGACCGTCTACCCGGGCTCGACGCGCGAGGTCCTCGTCCCGGCGCTCGAGGACGCGTCCGGGCTGAGCGCCGGCGAGGATTTCTTCGTCGGCTACTCGCCCGAACGCGCGACGCCGGCCGACAACGACCACGGGCTCGAAGACGTCGTCAAGGTGGTCGGTGCGCAAAACGACACGGTCCTTGAGGACGTCGCGACGCTGTACGAATCTGTCGTCGACGCGGGCGTCCACCCCGCCCCGTCGATCGAGGTCGCCGAGGCGTGCAAGGTCATCGAAAACATCCAGCGCGACGTCAACATCGCGCTCGTCAACGAGCTATCGATGGCCTTCGAACAGATGGGACTCGACACGCGAGAGGTGCTCGAGGCGGCGCGGACGAAGTGGAACTTCCACGACTACCGGCCGGGGCTCGTCGGCGGGCACTGCATTCCGGTCGATCCGTACTTCTTCGCGCATCGCGCGAAGCGAGACGGTGTGGATCCGGAACTGATGCTCACGAGCCGGAAGGTCAACGAGTCGATGCCGAACCACGTCGCCGAGTTGACGATCAAGGCGCTCAACGAGTGTCACAAGACACTGCGAGAGAGCCGCGTGCTGGTGCTCGGACTCGCGTACAAGTCGGACGTGGGTGACATCCGCAGTTCGAAGGTCGCGAACGTCGTCGACCACCTCCACGAGTTCGATATCGACGTCGCGGGATACGATCCGTACGCCGACCACGACGAGATCCGAAACTCGTTCGACATCGACATTCAGGAATCGCTCTCGTTCGACGGGTTCGACGCCGTCCTCCTCACGACCTCGCACTCGGAGTTCGAGGATATCGAACTCGACGATGTCGCGGCAGACCTCGACGACGACGCCGCACTGATCGACATCGCGGGCGCGTTCGAATCGAACGATGCAGCCGACGCCGAACTCGTCTATCGCAGTTTATAATGTACCGAAGACACACGATCGGCGTGATCGTCCCGGCGTACAACGAGGAAGATCACGTCGGTGACGTCCTCGCGACGATGCCCGACTTCGTCGACCGCATCTACGCCGTCGACGACGACTCGACGGACGACACCTGGCGAATCATTCAGACGTACGCGGCCGCCTCGAGGGAGGGAGATCGAGCCGAAAGCGACGCGCTCGAAAGCGGCCGTCCCGAGACTGGGGCGTCCGAGAACGATGCGCTCGAGGACGAGAGCGAGCAACTCCGCGCGTCCCTCCCGGACGGCGGCGCCGTCGTTGGGCCGGAAATCGTCCCCATTCGCCACGCGGAGAATCAGGGTGCCGGCGGCGCGTTGCGAACCGGTTATGTTCGCGCACGCGACGACGACATCGATATCACGGTCACGATGGACGCTGATGGACAGATGGATCCGGATCAGCTCCCGACGCTCCTGGATCCGATCGTGGAAGGCGACGCCGACTACGCGAAGGGGAACCGACTCGCCGATCGGGCCTCGCGTCGGGAGATGCCACCGTTCCGGTTGTTCGGTAACTGGGTCCTGACCCAGCTCACGAAGATCGCGAGCGGCTACTGGCGCTTGCAGGACCCCCAGAACGGGTACACCGCGATCTCTCACGACGCGCTGTCGGCGATCGATATCGAGTCACTTCCGGACGATCACGAGTATCCAAACGACCTGCTCGTCCGGCTGAATGTCACGGAGATGCGCGTCGCGGACGTATCGATGCCGGCCGTCTACGCCGACGAGGAGAGTACGATCGAGTACAAGACCTTCATCCCGGTCACCTCGATCACGCTCCTGCGTGGCTTCTGTCAGCGGATGCTGTCTCAGTTCACCGCCAATAAACTGCACCCCACCGTCCTCTGTTACGCGGCGGGAATCGCCGTGCTGGCGGCCGCAGCCGCGATCGCGACCCTCGGTGGCGTGAACGCAGTCGACGGCGAGGCGTCGGTGCGCGAACCGACCGCGGCCGCGTTCGCGTTCCTCACCAGCGTCGGGCTGTTCCTGGTCGCGATGCGAACCGACGCAAAGGACAACGTCGAACTGGGGGTGCGTCGCTGATGCGTGCGATCGTGACGATCCAGCATCCGGGTCACGTTCACTTCTTCAAACACGCGATCCGGGAGCTCCAGTCGCAGGGCCACGAACTCCACGTCTTCGCCCGCGAAAACGAGGTAACGGTCGAACTGCTCGAGCGCGCGGGAATCGACCACGAGGTGCTGGCCGGCGAGTCGAACTCGCTGTTCTCGCTGGCGGCCGTGCAGGCGACCTACGAGACGCGGCTCCTTCGACGGGCGCGACGGATAGGGCCGGACGTGATCACGGCGATCGGCGGCGTCGCCGCGGCTCACGTCGCGTCGGTGGTCGGTGCGAAGAGCGTCGTCTTCTACGACACGGAACACGCGACGATCATCACGAAACTCGCGTATCCGTTCGCCGATGTCGTCTGTACGCCCGAGTGCTATCAGGGAGACATCGGCTCGAAGCACCGCACGTATCCCGGCTATCACGAACTCGCGTACCTGCATCCCGACCGATTCGAGCCCGATCCCGCCGTCCTTGCGGACGCTGGGCTCGAGCCGGACGACACGCTGGTGGTGATGCGACTGAGCAGTTGGGACTCCTCGCACGACGTCGGACAGGGTGGATTCGACGACCCCATCGATGTCGTCGAACGCCTCGAGGACGCCGGCGCGACCGTCTTGCTCACGTCGGAAGTCGATCTGCCGGCCGAACTCGAGTCCCACCGGTATGCACTGGCGCCGGACCGAATGCATGACCTCCTCGCCTACGCGGACTGTTTCGTCGGCGAGGGTGCGACAATGGCCGCCGAGGCGGCGGTCCTCGGGACGCCGGCGGTGTACGTGAACTCGCTCGCGCTCGGGTACGTGACCGAACTCGACGAGGAGTACGATCTCGTGTTCAGCTACAACGGCGAGGATCGCCACGTTCGATCGCTCGAGCAGGCGATATCGATCGTCGAGGAAGACGATCGATCGACGTGGCAGCGCCGACGCGACCGACTCCTCGCCGACCGAATCGACGTGACCGACGTCATCGTCCGGGAGGTCGAGACGGCCGGCTCCGGAACCGATCCGAACAAATCGACGCTCGCGTCGAATCCTGGCTAACTATGCACGTCCTTCATCTCATCACCTCCACGCGATCGTTCTTCGAACAGCAGATATCGGTCCTCGAAGACCGCGGTATCGAGTGTACCGTCATCGGCGTTCCCGGGGAGTACAGTGCCGACTCTCCGCGGACGCCGCTGGATTACCTCCGTTTTTACCCGCGCGTTCTCTCTCATGTCCTGTCGGACGAGTACGATCTCGTCCACGGCCACTACGGCCTCGTCGCGCCGTTCCTCCTCGCTCAGCCGACCCGTCCCGTCGTGTTGAGCCTCTGGGGAACGGACCTGATGAGCGACATGGGATGGCTCCGTCGGATCAGCCGGTACGGCGCTCGGTTTGCCGACGCGACGATCGTCCCGAGTCCGGCAATGTCCACCGAACTCGACGCCGAACACGTCGAGATCCCGTTCGGCATCGACACGGAGCTGTTCAGACCGATCCCGCGCGAGGAGGCTCGCAATCGAATCGGGTGGGACACCGACGCGCGGGTCGCGCTGTTTCCGTACGACCGGAATCGGGACGTCAAGGACTTCCCGCGAGCCGAACGCGTCGCCGACCGCGCCGACGTCGACCTCGAGGTACGGACGATCGACGACGTCCCCTACGAAGAAATGCCCTACTACATGAACGCGAGCGACGTCCTCCTCGTGACCTCGACGCGTGAAAGCGGGCCGCTGGTCGTCAAGGAGGCCGCCGCCTGTACCGTCCCGATCGTCTCGACCGACGTCGGCTTCGTCCGCGAGACGATCGGCGACGTCGACGACTGCGTCGTGGGGACGACCGACGACGAACTCGCCGCCGGCCTCGAACGCGTCCTCGACGGCGCTCGTCGGTCGAACGGGCGCGACGCGATCGACGGGCTCGGGCTCGAGGCGATGGGCGACCAGCTCCTCGACGTGTATCGTCGCGTCCTCGAGCGGCCGACCGGGACGACCCATCGAGCGGGGGTCAGTCATGAAGTTTAGCTCGTTGTCGGAACTGCGGCCGCTGCGACTCGACACGCTCGCGGCGATCGCTGGGTTCCTGTTCGCAGCGCTGCTGTTCCCGCTCCGATTCCTCACGTCGCAGCTGTACATCAATACCGTCCCGCTGGTACTCGGAACCGCGTGTGCGCTGTATCTTCTCTCCTTGTACCAGCAGCAGGACGACGCGCAGACGTTCCCGACCCTCCCGTCCGCGGTGACGATGGCGCTCCCGAGTGTCGTGCTGGTCGGACTCGCCGCGCTCGTGACGCTCACTGTCATACAGGGGGGGCGAACCCCCCTCTACTTCGGACTGGCGAGCGTCGTCGGGACGCTCGTTATCGGCCAGGTCCTCTTCGCGAGCGACCGCGACCTCCATCCCGGACTGCTGGTGTTTCAGATCGTCTGCTTCGCGTTCGTCTTCCGGTTTACCGCACTGTACGCGACGCCGGGATACGTCGGGATCGACATCTGGACACACCAGGGGTTCGTCGACGCGATTCTCACGGAGCAGTCGCTGAGCGGGATCTCCCACGACAAACACTACGGATCACCGTTCTACCACCTGCTGGTGGCCGCCTCGTCACTGCTGTACGACGTTCCGATTCGCGCCGCGTTGTACCTCTCCGTCGGACTCGTGATGCCCCTCGCAGCCCTGCTCGTCTACTCGACGACGAACCTGCTCGTCCCGGTGCGGTGGGCGGTGCTGGCGACGGCTCTCTACGCCTTCTCGAGTCACGTCGCGAGGTGGGGAATGCATATCATCCCGACGAGTCTGGGCTTGGTCTTCTTCCTCGGGATGCTGTACGCGCTGATCCGGGTGATGCGGATCGAGTACACGATCCGGGACTTCTCTCTCCTCCTCCTGATGAGCGTTGCCGTCATCCTCACGCACCAGGTGTCGACGTTCATCATGCTCGTCTTGCTGCTCGCGGCGTTTCTCGCACAGGTCGTGTTCGTGATCGGTCCGCTGGGGCTGACGCGGCTCGATACGAGCGTTTTCCGGACGAAGAAACCGGTCAACCTCGTCGGGCTCGTCGTCTTCAATCTGGGGCTGACGATCTTCGTCTGGTCGCTCACGCCGTACCGACAGGAGTCGTTCCTGGCCACGGTTCTGAGCTACTTCTCACAGACGCTCGAGGAGAGCGCCGGCTTCCTCAATATCGCGAGCGCGTCCTCGTCCGACGGCGGTGAGGCAGGGGCCGAGGCTGCACCGTCGCTGATCGATCAGGTGGTTCCCTACGTTGACGCGCTCGGCTTCCTGTTCTTGCTCGGAGTAACGTTCGTCGGCTGTCTGTACGTTGTCCACAGGCGACGTGCCGAACAGTCGGTGTTCACCCTCTTGCTTGCGGCGGCGTTCATGCTCGTGTTCGTCCTCGGATTGCCGATGTTCGGCATCCGGAACTTCATCCCCACGCGCTGGTTCGCGTTCCTCTACGCGCCGATGGCCATCCTCGGTGCGATTGGGCTGCAGACGCTTCGGGGGAGCCTGACGCCGGCACTCGCCGTCACCGTGTTGATCCTGTTCTCGCTCGTCTTTCCCGGTGCGATGGTCCTCGCTCCCGGGAGCAACGCCGACAACCCGGTTTTCTCGGATCACCACGAGCGCCTCGCGTACGACCAGACGGAACTCGCCGCGGCCCAGGCGATCGGTGAACTGACTGGCTCACCCTCGGGTGATGAAATCCGGGCGGATCAGCAACTTCACACTGACCACCCGTATCAGACGCTGATCGATCGGACTGGTGCCTATCCATCGACGACGACCGCAACGGTTCCTGAAGGCGGCGCAACGAATCACAGCTACACGGTCTACCGAACGGAGCAATCGACCGACGCGGTGTTCTTCCCGGACGCCAACGGGAACGCGCAGATAATGAACCCCTCTCGAGCGCAACTCTGCCGTCCGGATCAGGGGACGGTCTACACGAACGGTGATGTGACGTTCTGTACGCCGTCTCCGGCTGGAAACTGATCCTCGCTCTCGTCGGCGGTTCCGTTCGCTGGCGTTCGAATCATCGAAAGGATAGTAGCCACCGAAACGATTCACACACTGATCGGACAGCTGTCAGTCGATCAGGCGTGCAATGACGTGCAGTGGCTACTATAGATCTGACGACGAATCGACCCAATCGTTTCTTTCTGTCGCATCTCACCGGTCTCGGAACGGTCAGTACCACTTGTTCGACCAGCTCGCGTATTTACCCCGCATCGTTTCGAGGGCGAGAAGCCACGCTGTCGCGGCCACTGTGTCGACCAGCGGTGCGCTCGAGCGAACACGCAGCGGCACAACTGCGACCCGTGGTCACGGCTGACGGTTCAGGTACTTGCTCGTCGTTCGCCCGGTCGACTACGGCCAACGCGGCCAAGAGAACAGCTGCAGTAGTGAACGCAGCGTCTCGAGAACGAACACTGTCGAATATGTCGTGGCTCGCTCGAGGCCGTTCCGACGCGTTTGATTGCCGTTCACTGCTGTCTTTGGGCGTGCACCCCTCGCCAGATGTCAGCAGCGACCGGCGCACCGTCGAACAGCCAGAGTGCCAGAACGGCGAGAGCGAGCAGCGACTGAAAGACGACCTGCGGCGTCAATCCGCCGGCGACGATCGCGTTCACGTACTGGATGAAGTAGCGGGCGAAATGGTCGATGAACCCTCCCTGCGTGGCCGGTGGCGGCGATTCGATCGGCCAGAGAACGATCCGCAGGTCGACTGCTCGTCCGCTGAGTACGCGGTTGAGCAAATCGGCAACCGGGTGCGAGAGGTGTGCGAACGCGAACGCACCCGCGAGGATTCGGTTTCCTCGACGAGCGGCCACCGCGTACGCTACAAGAATGATGAACGGCGCAGCAAAGATCGAGTGTCCGACAGCGTATCCGGTCTCCATAACTCCGAACGTCCAGGCGAGCGGTTTGTCGAGCAGATCCGGAAACTGTGAGCCGACAGCGATGGCGATCGTTTCCTGGGCCGAGGGTGCTGTCCGAGAGAGCACGTTCCTGGTCAGCGAGTACAGGACGTACGCGAACGCAAGATGCTCCCACGGCCACATCTACGAGACCTCGATCGGCAAGTGAAGTTTGCGATAGGCGTTCTCAGCCGTCGGCTCCGCCGGCGCTTCGCCGTCGTAGAGTAACAGGGTCAGTCGAAGGTCGTCGCCTCGCATCGTCGGCGTGATCTCGAGGGGCTGCTGGTGAGAGTCGCCATCGGAAACTGTCGCGCTCTTTCTGTCCATCTCGACCGACTCGTTGACGGTCACGGTCTCACCGTCGGAACTCACCCGCTGGAGCAGTACCACGGTCGTGTACTGTCGCTCTTTGTGTTCCTGATTCGTGATTGTCGCCTGCAGCTCCTGGCTCTCTCCCGCGGTGTACGTCGAGTCGTAGATCGTGTCGGTGTCACCGGTGACGTTGTCCGTTTCCACGGAAATCTCCGTATATCCATCGTGCTGTGGTGGGTTCGCGAGGGCGAACCCGGCGCTCGCGAGCAACAGGCCGATTCCGATCACGATGGCGATGTTGTACGGGCGAACGTTGACTCGCTCGTACGGGCTCGGTCGTCCCCGGGAAAAGAACGGGGATATCGACGAAACGGTGGGAACGAACCGTCTATCGGGCGGACAGCGGTATCGAGAACCGATCGCAAGCAGTGCCAGGGCGACGGTGACAACTGCCAGCCCGAGGAGCACCGGTTCGAGCGTCAAACCCCTAGGGGTTACGCTTGCAAAAAGGGTAATCGCAGGGACGAGCGCAACGCTAAAAACTACTGACAGGATGGTTCGTTCGATCGCCTCGAGTCCACCACTGACTAACAGCGGATTCCCGAGGCCGGTTTTCTCCTGATCGAAGGAGCGATAGTCGTCGTTGGGCTTGTCCGGAAAGAGGGCAGAGACGAGCGCATACCCGGGAAGAAAGAGAATAAGCGGAATCGATAATACGATTCGTATCGTGCCAGATACTCCTGAAAGGATTCCGAACGTGAGGGCGCCAGTGACTGCGACGACGGCTGCCAGATCCAGATACCACAACTGGTTGTCGCTCATTGTCTCGTCACGAGGGGACGGTGGCGGTTTATTATCGCCAATATAAGCCCGATATAACGGGTTGGTCTGACGGTCGTCTGACGCTGAGTTATAACGATATCGACAACAAATCTCCTCGGTTTTCGTGCGCCGATTCTTGCGCGCCATAGGAGCGTGAATGATCTGAAAATCGGGATAAGTTTCCGAAATCCACATAGAGTGTGCTCACGAAATAAATACCCTATCCCATATTCAAATATGGCTATTTAGGGATTCTAAGCCCGTGTATGAGGGTATAAAAATAACTAAAAGATAGATTGTCGGTTATGAAATCACGTAAATCAAGTAATTCTCAGATACACGATTTCTATCCTTTATTACCCTCTCCTGAATAGGGGTAATTGTCGAAATGAAAGCGAAACATATCAGCTCCAATGGGAATGATGAGCAGGGTGTGATCGATGACGCTCAGGTTGAGGTTGACGAAGCTGATTGTCCCTCCAAGGAGCAGACGTTTTCGAAAGACGATGTCTTTCATCTCCTCCAAAACGAACGGCGTCGGATGGTTCTCCGCTATCTCCGCGGCTCTGATGGCCCCGTACGCATGCGCGACGTTGCAGAACAGGTCGCAGCGTGGGAGCACGATACGACCGTCGAAGAACTCACGTCCACGCAGCGCCAGCGTGTCTACATCCCGCTCTATCAGTCGCATCTCTCGAAGCTCGACGAAGCTGGCCTGATCGACTACCAGCAGAACCGCGGCATCGTCGAGCGAAAGCCCCTCGCTGATCGAGTCGACAAATACCTCGAGTTGGATTCGACCGACGAATCGGTCGACGAGACGGGCGCTGAGAGCCCGGAGTGGGAGGACTACTATATCGGCGCAACGGTGCTCTCCTATGCGATCCTCCTTGGTGCAGTGATCGAGCTGCCGTTTACCTCGTTCCTCTCGGGGATCGGCCTGAGCGCACTCATCCTATCGCTCTTTACGGTGCTCACGATCAGTCGACTCGTCAACTAAGACGGGTAGTGAACTGTTCTGCGACAGTGTGACCGAGACAGGAACGGGGTTCGTGGGTCTCTCCGTTACGGAACGAGAACAAACGCCGAGACAAACACGATGAGCACGAGCACTAATCCGACCGAGATCGCTGCAAGCCTCGCTCGTGAGAGGGATCGGCCCTCGTCCGATTGATCCGTGGACCGCTCGATCAGCCCCTGTGTTTCGTCGAACTCGATGGCACCCTTCGCGTCGAGTGCCGGCAGGCGGTTCTGATGGAGTCGTTCGTGGATCGTCGCCCACGTTTCGATCGATGGGCGAGCCGGTTCGACCAGCGTATCGGTGACTTCATCGACGGTCACCGGGGTGCTCATCTCGTCAAGGACGGCGACGAGGGCGGCATCGGATTCCGGAATGAAGTCCCCGATACGGGTGTCGATCGTACCGTCCCCCGAGAAATCGCTTTCCGGGGCATAGACCATCGTCACTCCGGAAAGCGCATCGGAATCCTCGGACTGCTCTTCGGCGGAATCTACCGACGAAGAGCGCAGCCAAGACGGCGTCAGACGCATATTCCGCGCTAAAACCCCGTGGTATATAAGACTTCTCACGATTTAACGGTTGGGAACGGAATAGAGAGGTGTTAGACCGTTTTCAACGGTGGCTGTTAAAGTCGAAATCTATTCGTCCCCGTCCACTCGTCGGGGCGAGTCGAACGGTTACGCGACTACCGGAGCCGGTGGTCGGAGCCACGGGAGCAGTTGCTCCCGTAACTCCGACTTGCACTCGAGCCACCCGTGGAGATCAGTGAGCCTGAGTTTGTGTCTGGCTGGCAGGTCGTGGACGTGCTCGAGGTCGCCCAGTAGCCGCCGATCGAAGTCGTGGCGTTCGAAGAGCGTCTTCCGGTCCGGCCAGGGCGGTTCGAATGACGAGAGAAACGGTGTCTTCCGGCGAACGAACCCTTCGACCTCGTTGAGTAGCGTCGCATCGTACGGTCGATCGGGGGGTCTGTGTCGCAGGATATCGCTGTCGACCCGCTCGCACGCGCGGAGGAACGTTTCCGTCGTTCGGTGTTCCGGCGGCGTCCGGAGATGCCAGTCGATCAGTTCGCGATCCGTCGCCAGAAACGACGTCACGAAGTGATCGGAGAGGTGATTGTGAAACGGTATCGACGGCTGGTTCGCGATGCCACAACAGGACAGCGCGTTCTGTATTTGATCCGCACGCGACCGTCTCGAGTCGAACTCATCGGCGATAGCCGCCCTGACGAACGCATCCGGATCGACGTCGAAGGATGTTCGGTCGACCAACTCGAGGCTGGCGTCGTGGTTGTACCCGAACTTCTCGAGGAACACCTCGACGGGGTCGGGATCGGACTCGAGTCCGCCGGTCGGGATACGCTTGTCGAGAACGTCGACGGTCTTCGAGGCGGTGAAATGGCCCCGGAAGAACGTGTCACAGAGGAGGCCGTGATACATCGTATCGACTCCGATTTCGTCCGTATAGCCGGCGTGGTGGATGTGCAACGATTCCTTGATCCCCTGTGAGTACGGGATCTTCGACTCGTCGGGCCGGAGATATCGCTCGTCTGGTGGGAAGGCGGTGTGACTCGTGCCGTACTGAGCAGCGAGCGATCTCGCAGCCTGGACCTCCTGTGCGCCCAGTGAGCCGACCGTGTAACTGCAGTCGATATCGTCGACCTGTGAGAGGACGATCCGCGAGTCGTAGCCCGCCGAGAGGAGAATGCCCTTTTGTCCGGGCAGCGACGACCGCCGTTCGATCGCTCGTTCGAGGCGATCGGCGAGTTCGTCGACCACGTCGAATTCCGAAGACGACTGTGGGTCGTAGACGAACCGTTCGAACGAGTCGACTGACGCGGGCGCGAGTCGACTGTCGATCGGGAGTCGGTGTAGTCCCGTGACGGCCGTCTTTTCGCCGAGCGTCACTCCCAGGTGCAGGAACTCGAGAATTCCGTTCCGATGCAGCGTCGGGTCCGTAATCGTGCGTGTGACTTCGGCGGAATCGGTTCCGAAAACGCGAGTTCCGGACTCGTCGGTGTAAAAGCACTCTCGGGATCGAATCGGATCCGTCGCGACGAATGCCTCATCGCTCGCTTCGGTGTCGATCACGGCCAGATACGATCCGTTGAGACGCTCTAGTGCGTCGACTCCCGCCGACTCGTAGTGCTCGAGGAGCCAGCGAGCGGTGTTGGGCTCGTCGTCGGGAACGTACGCTTCCCCCCAGATGAGGCAGTAGCCGTCGTCGCGAGAGTATGTCGCGCTCCAGCCGGGCGTCCCGAGATCGGAATCCCTGATTCCGACCGTGACGGTCGATCCGGTGAGTACTTCGTCGAAGTCCTCACTGGATCTGAACCGTTCGAACGCGTCAATACCGCCGAATACACCGAAGAGTTCCCTGTTCATCGTCGAAGACCACCGCGTAGACGGCGTCCGGTCGGAGCGTGGAATACGCCTCTCCCCACATCCCCATGTACGGACGCCTTCGTAATCTCCTCCGCAGGTGTTCTCAATAACTATGCGACTGTTAAGTACTGAAACGTCCGTCGAGCGCCGATACGAGCGGCCCTCGGTCCCGACTATTAGATCTATAATAATAGGATTGCTGGCAGTACCATCGGATCGCTAATGTCACGGAAACGCGCGACACGACGACGATTCCTCGCACTATCGGGTGCAGCCGGTCTCACCGGGATGGCGGGCTGTGCAGAGCAGATCAGGTCTGCGACCGGCATGGGGAACGGGGACTCATCGGACGAAACGACGGACGATTCGGATGACTCGGTACCGGGGCTGGCTGACGGCGTTCCGCCGCTCGAAACGGAATTCAACAGCAGGGAACGGCTTCGCCAACCCGGCGAGTCGTTCGACGACTTCAGCGATCTCGAGCCCTGGACCGTCGAGCAGGGGTCGGGCGAAGCGGACACGGACACCGTCTTCGCCGGCGAGCAGAGCTTCAAGCTCCAGTCGAACGGTGGCGAGAACGTCGTCGCCCAGCGAAGTCTCGGGAGCGAGGACATGGCGGAGACGGACCTGTCTTTCGCCATCCGGACGACGACGCCAGAGAGCATCACGGTCAACCTGCGTCTCGTCGACCGGTTCGGAAGCTCGAAAGTGTACTCGCTCCGCGAAATCACGTACCGTTCGCCCGACATCGGCTGGTTCCGGGCGAGCCCCGGAGTATTCCAGCAGAGCGAGTACGAACCCGACCTCGATAATCTCGATCGGCTCGAGATCCAGTTGCTTCACTCCATGCCGGAGGCCGAGGTCTGGATCGACGACCTGCGCACGCACGAGACGCCCGATCAAGGGTACGTCATGCTGAGCTGGGACGACGGGATGCTCGACTACTACGAGACGGCCGCGCCGCTCCACGACGAGTACGGGTTCCAGACGGTGCAGGCACCGGTTCCGCGGTGGGTTGAACAGGGCGAAGACGGAACCATGTCGCGCTCGGAGCTCATAGAGCGCCAGGAGGCGGGCGATCAGATCGTCGTCCACGGGACACACGATCCGATGGCTGAAACCGACGAATCGGAAATCGAAGGCAGACTCAAGGCGGACAAGCAGTGGTACATCGACAACGGGTTCGAAGGGGCGAACTACATCGTCTACCCGCACAACAGCTACGACAAGACGAGCCTCGAGCAAACCACTAAATACCACTACTGCGGCGGCTTCAATCAGGCCGGCGACGTTAACACGACGAACGTCTACGGCTTCGATCCGCTCGCGTTACCGCGGACGATCGGGCACGACCTCGAGATCTCGAAACGGTGCGTCGACCTCGCCGCAGCGCACAACCAGTGTACGATCCTGAACTTCCACGCCTTCGATGCCAACAACACGATGCCAGAGGGCGACTACGAGACATTACTCGAGCACATCGATAGCGCCGACGTCGAGGTCATCACCTTCGACGATCTCTGGAAGATGCGAACAAGCAACCGCTGATCGGCGACGATCGGTTCACCCGCTCGGTGCGCGCGGACTACTTCTCGAAACGGATGGTGTCAGGGAGAGACTGCCGCTGTTTCCGAGCCGGAAGCAGCGGTGCTCCGGCCGTGGCCGCCGTCGGCGCGGTCGGCCCGACACCCAGCGGCTCAGCAGTTCGTCGCGAGCGTAATCCGGTCAGTGGCAGTCGAGCCGCCGTCGTCGACGACGCGCAGCACGACCGGGTGTTCGCCGGGTGCGCTGACCGTCACCTCGATCGTCTTGCCGGTCTCGTCGAACGAGCCGTCGTTGCCGACGCACCACTCGTAGTCGACGAGTTCGCCGTCCGGATCGGACGACCCCGACGCGTCGAGCGTGACCGTCTGGCCCAGATCGAGCGCCGTTTCGCTGGTCTGCGCCGAACTGACCTCGATATTCGCGGCCGGTGACTCATTGCTTGTGGCCGCACTATCGTCGCCCGAGGACTCGTCGCCGTCCTCGTTCGAGGCCTCATCACCGTCCTCGTTTCCGGACGCTTCGGTATCATCGTCAACGTTGTTGTCCACGGGCTCAGGATCAGGCTCAGGCTCGGGTTCGGGTTCGGGTTCGGACTCCGCCGGCTCCTCGTCAACCGGTGCTTCAGGAGGACTGTCGCTGTCGGAGTCCTCGAGGAGCAATTCGCCCTCCAGGAGCCGCTCGACGATAGCCGTGTGCCACTGGATACGGGTCTCGAGTTCGACGTCGGTCGAAACGGTCTCGGCGAGGAACCCGTCGGCGTTCAGGTCGCGCGCGGCCTTGTGTGCGAGCAAGCCGCTCGGGTCGGTGTTGGGCATGGAGAACGGCCCGGTCTGGAACGCGAGAGTGGGGTCGTCTACGTAGTTCCGAGTGACGTAGTCGGCCGCATCCGCGGCGGCAGCCGCTTCATCACCGCTGGAGTGGAAAACCGCTTGCCCGACCCCGTCCATGGGGTCGCCCGCGTAGATCCCCGTCGACTCGTGGAGATCGATCAGGATGTCCGGGTCGTACTCGCTGACGACCTCCCAGATAGCGCGTGCGAGTGTCGTTCCCGGCGTCTCCCCCTCGGAGAACTGCCGATTGAGGTTGTTCCCCTCGTCGTCGTTCCTGGTCCCGCGCTCGATCGCGACGGCGTTCGTCTCGGGGATCGCCACGAGCGTGCCGGCGTCGATCGTCCAGTCGGCGATCCGGCCCGCGGCCGTATAGCCCGCGGTCTCATTTCCGTGCATTCCGCCGACGACGATCGCTGTCGGCCCGTCGGTATCCGCAGTCGTCACGTACGCCGTCGTCTCCTCGTCCGTTCCCTCCCGGATGACGATGGAGTCTCGACTGACGCTTCCCTCCTCGTTTTGGATCGCACCGCCGACGACGCTGGCAGCACTTGCACTCGCGAGTGCAAAACCGGCTGTCGCGCCCAGTACAGATCTTCGTGAAAGTGAATCGCGTCTCATCCGTCCGGCCCGTCGGTTGCGGTCGGCTTTACTACAGGTGCGATAACCGATGGAAACGGAACCGTTTCGGTTCTGCAATGGTTCGCGTCGAGAGAACGCGCACGCTGCGCTCGTTCCGAATCAAAAACGATCGGCCGCGAACGGGCGCGTTCACCGAGAACGTGCGCGCTGACCGAATATGAGTGCGACGAGCAGGAAGCCGAGGGTGAAAACGACCGGAAGCGGTCGCCGTCGAACCCCGGTGCCGGTGACCCAGCAGATACCGGGGTACGACCGCGGCGACGTGGCGGCGTTCCGCAAGTGCCACGCCCCTCGCAGGAATCGTCCCTCTGCGAGGTATCGCTTCGCGAGGATGAGTTCGTGGCTCGAGCGAATGTCGTACCCCTCGTTCTCGAAGCGTTCGACCTTGTCTTCGTACGCCGAGAGATACTGCCTGCTCGCGTTTTTAATGACGTCGGCTGATGGGTGACCGGTATCGTCACGGTAGACGAGAACGTCGTCGACACAGGCGAGTTTCCCCTGCTCGAGGACGCGGAGACAGAACTCCGGGTCCTGGAACCGATCCAGTTCCTCGTCGAAACCGCCGGCGTCCCTGGCGACCGCCGTGCGGACGAGCAGCGTCGAACCGGCTCCGGGCTGGACATTGTCCGCAAGGATCTCACCAACCAGCTCCTCGCCGCCCTCTTTTGTGGGATCGTCGTCCCCTCGAGCGAGCGCGGACGCGGCGGTCGACCGGAGCCAGCCGCTCGTTCCCGACAGATCGTACGCCGTGTCACAGTAGGCCCCGACCCAGATGCTCGAGCGGGCTTCGAGGGCCGCGAGCTGGCGCTCGAGTTTCGCGGGGTGCCAGACGTCGTCCGAGTCGAGGAAGGCGACGTACTCCCCGCGTACGTGTTCGAGTCCCGTGTTCCGGGCGACGTTTGCACCCTGGTTGGTCGCGTGGATGATCGTCCGAACTCGCGGATCCTCGTACGCGGCCAGCACTGACTCGGTGTCGTCGGTCGAACCGTCGTCGACCACGACGACCTCGAGGTCGTCGATTGTCTGTTCGAGCGCGCTGTCGATCGCGCGTCCAAGCGTCGCCGCTCTGTTGTACGTCGGGATGATGACGCTGACTCGAGTCATTTACCGGACGTACCTCTCCCGATCGGTTTATTATCACGTAGATAAACGCCGTTGGCCGTCGGTATCGTCTCTCGCGGTGGCGTGCACGCAGCGCCGTCGGTACCGACACGCTGAGGCGAATCGGTAGAGCTGCAGCAACCGATCGTCGTCCGGGGACAGCCGATCGGTCTCATCGGTTGACAGGGGCCGGCTAACAACTGTATAAGAAAGATCAAACGATCCGTCGACGTGGGTAATGACGAACAGAAACCGACGATCGTTTGTGACGACCGTTGCAGCGGCTGGAACGCTCGGACTCTCCGGTTGTCTCTCTCAGTTGCGGGAGTGGCGTGGCGGCGATACCTCGTCGCCGGCGGAGTCGACGCCGAACGGAGACGCCGATCAGTCTGGCACCGACAGACTGCCGGCGCTTCCTGGGGAATCGATCGATGACTTCGAGTCCCTCAACGACTGGATCGCGATGATCGACGGCGGCACCCTCGAGGCTGGGACCGACGATCCGTACGGCGGATCGCAGTCGGCTCGCCTCACCGCGAGCGAGGACACGGAGCACGCGGCGATCTACAAGGCCGTCGACGGATTGGACCTGCGCGGTTCGAACCTCTCGCTCGCCGTGAAGTTCACCGACCGCGAGCAGCTTCGACTCTCGCTCGAGCTGTTTGCGCCGAACTCGCGAAACGCGTACGTGCTGCAGCGAACGCTCATCGGACCGTCCGATCGGTGGGTACGCGTCGACTTCGGCACCGGTCAGATCGAGGGGGAGCCGGATTTGACGGACGTCAGTGAGATTCGACTGACCGCTCGCCGGCGCGGTGACACGTCCGGCTCGATCGACTGCCAGGTCGATGACCTTCGCGTCGTCGATCGTCCGGCAACGGGCAAAGTAATGCTCCTGTTCGACGGGATGTTCGAAAGCCACTACGCGGAGGCCTTCGAACGAATGGAGCCCTACGGCTACGCGGGCGTCGAAGCGGTCATGCCCGAAGCAGTCGGGCAGGGTGACCGGCTCACGATCGACAGGCTCGAGGAACTGAGCGACGCGGGCTGGGACATGGCGGCCCGGCCGCGAACCGGCGCTCATTTCCTCCACGAATACCCCCCTGAAGAGCAAGCGCGGATGATTCGAGACACGAAACTGTATCTCGAGAGCCGCGGCTTCGAGGACGGCGCGAAGCACTTTATCACCCCGCGGAACGTGCTCAGCCCGACCGCTCGCGACCTCGTCGAGGAACACCACGAACAGGCGTTTCGGTTCGGCGGCGGTCCGAACGGGCTGGCGCTCACCGACCCCTACAACGTGGGATTCTTCGCCGGCGGTGCCGACGACGAGACGAAAATGTACGTCGACTACGCCGCCAAGTACGGCCAGCTCGCGGTGTTGCAGTTCGATTACATCGGGACCGAAGACGGCATCAGCGAACGCGAGTTCGAACGCGTCCTCGAGTACATCGACGGGCAGAACGTCGAGGTCGTGAGCGCGACCGACCTGTTAGATTCGTAACGTGTACCGACGGTGGCTCGAGGAGTGTCTCCATCGACCGCTGAACGGCCCGAAGTTTTGCTTGTGTTGCCAGTCCATTACAGTAACACCGCCACGGTTCAGTCCATTACAGTATCACCGCCACGGCTCAGTCCATTACAGTATCACCGCCACGGCTCACTGTGAGACGGGCGAGAAGCCCTTGCAGATGACGCTCACGGGGGGGACAGAGTTGGAACCCTCTTCTTTGCGTTCACCAAACCGAAGGTCTCGTGCAGCCGGTCGGAACCGACGGGTCTGGAGACGACGACTGACTGGTATTCTCTATGCGGGGACGCCTCGCCGTCGTCGGGCTACGCCCGACTGCGTGAGGGAGCGTTGCTTCCCCTCCGTTTCCGGCGAGGAGACTGTCACATTCCGGGATCAAGGATCCCGAACGCGAGCCCCGAGAGTAACAACGACAGTCCAGCGAGGAACAGCAGACTCTGCAACCAGTTACGGCCCGAGCCGTCGGTCTCGCTGTTCACGAGACGGGTGGTAATGCCGTCCGCTTTCGCGCCGATCGGATCGGGAAATAGGGACAGTATCTCGAACGGTTCTGCTATATCGATCGCTCCGACCAGCAAGGCGAACATGATGAAGATTCCGAACCCGACGGGTGGAACGACTGCGAGCGCAATCCACGGATTCGTGATTGCCGTCGAGAGGGCAACGATAGGGACGGCTGCCAGGAGCGTTGTCAGTGCTGCCCGACTGAGCCGGGCATCCGCGAGTGGATCGAAGCCGACGAGTCGGGCGCTCCAGCAGTGGAAGACGAACATCGACCCGTATCCGATGCTGGTCGCGATGGCCGCGCCTCGCATTCCAAACGGCGGAATAAGGGCGAGGTTGAGAACCAGGTTGATCAGGGCCGCGCCGCCGGTGGCTATGACCGGATACCGAAGCGTTCCTTCCCCCTGTGAGACCGCGAGAATCGGTCGCGCGATCGCGAACCCGAGCGCGCCGGGGAGCAACAGCAACAGGGGCGTGATCGCCGGTTCGGCCTCAGCACCGAAGTAGATCGGGACGGCGACGTCTGCCAGCGCCGCGAGTCCGACGGCCATGACGGCCGTCAGCAGAAACGTATAGCGCGTCGTCCGAGAGACGAGTTCCGAAATCTGTTGATAGCGGTTCTGCGACCACAGCTCTGATGTCGAGTGGACGAATACCGTCTGGATCGCCATCGGGACGAACCAGAGGAACTCGGCGATCGTCAGCGCTGCCTTGTAGTTACCGACCGCCGAATCCGACTGAAACCGGTTGAGCATGATGATATCGATGTGATAGAGCGACATCATCAGGAAAATCAGCGCAATGCTCATCGAGTTGAACGTGAGCATCTCCGTCCGGGGAAACCGTTCTGTCGGGCTAGAGAAGACGGACGACAGCGAAATCCGTCGGTGAACGAGAAGGAGTCCGACCACGCCGACGAGGAGGCTCGCGAACAGATGCCCTGCGAGCGCGCCCATCACACCGACGCCGAGGTAGGTTAGCGGGATTGCGACTGCGACGAAGCTAACCTTGTCGAGAACCTTGAGCGGTTCCGAGTATCGCTCGAGGCCGAATCCCATGAGCGTCTTCCGTCCGAAGTCACGGAACTGTGCCGTGATAACGAGCGCCGCGAGGACGTAGAAGTAGATCGTCAGCTCGGAGCCGAAGGCGAAGCCGACGAGCCCGAACTTGGTCGCGAGTACCAGCAGGAGCGCCCCGAGACCGGCCAGCAAGATCGCCAGCCGGAAATAAAAGCCGACGACGTGTACGCTCCAGTTCGCCACAGCGCGGTCCTCGGCGAGGAACTTTCGGACGCCGTCCGTGATCCCCGAACTGACGAAGATCATGTAGATCGCGAAGATGGACAGCAAAAACGCGTACTCGCCGAACGCCGACGCACCGAGAAATCGGTACAGCAGCGGCGTCGAAAGCGCAGTGACGACCAGTGCGACGATTTTCGCGCTGACGACCGAGACGACGCCGCTCGTAATACTCCTGTTCACGGTTTCCCCCTGATTCCTTCGAGCTGCCAATCGACAGCCATCCCTGCCGACGATCGGTCACGATCCGACGTACTCACTGTACGAAGACGGTGTCCACAGCGTGGCGTTATTATACGGGGGCTAAATGGCCTCGAGAGCCGTATTCACGGAGATATAGTTGTGGATCCGCAACGGAGAAATGGCGAGAGTCAGCGATGAAGAAACGGGAGAACGGGGAGAAGAAGCGATGGAAAACGGATACTACTATAGTAGCCACTGAAACGATTCACATACTGATCGGACAGCTGTCGGTCGATCAGGCGTGCAATGACTTGCAGTGACTACTATAGCGGCCGCGCGTCGCCGACTACTGGTACGTGTTCTTCCAGGTCGTGACGTCGCTCGCACCGAAGTTACGGATCCCATTGACCAGTCTGTTGTCCTTGAACGCCGGGCTATCACACGACGCGTAGAGACAGGCGGCCTCGAGACCGGACGACGATTCGAGGTCCGAATCGAGAACGAGGGATTCGGAGCCGATGTCGATGTACGGATACTTGCTGGCACGCAGGTTGGATCGGTAGATCGTCAGGTCCGCGCTCGTGTTGACGATCGCGTTCCGGTCCACACCGGCGCGACCCTGTTGCTTGATGTCGACGACGTTGAACCGGCAGTTGTCCCGTTCGCAGCGAATCCCGTCGCGGAAACCGCCGTCCTCGCCCGCCTGTCCGTCGATCGTGAGGTACTCGGCGAGAACCCGTCCGCTGCTGTCGCTGTCCTGTATCCACAGCGGATAGCCACCCGAGGTCTCGTGGGTGATCGTCGTGTCGACGATCGTCGTGTCTCCAGAGACGGGTGAGCAGACGATCCCGTGGTTCACGTCTTCGCCACGGATATCGAGCGTTGTTTTCTCGATACGGGCGCTCTCACAGGTGTTCATTACCGAAATCGCGTGACTGGACGGCATGGGGGAGGTGATGTTGACGGCTGCACCACGGATCTTGAAATCGCGACCGTTTTCGACCCGAATCCCCCGCTGGATCGTGTCCTCCGGTCGACTCGATTTGATTTCGACTGTCGGCCACCGGATTTCGCTGTGGGTGCCGCCGACGCGAACGTTTGCCCCGTTGCTGTCCCAGTACCAGCCGCCCTCGACGATGATCTTGCCGTTGCCGCCCGACGCGTAGAGTCCGTTGCTCGGGAACGGCCCGACCCAACAATTCTTGAACGTGAGCGTCCCCTCGTTCAGCGTGGCCTCGATACCGATCGGTCCACGCCAGTTGTTACCCGCGTTCGGGGTGTTGTTGATCCACGCGGCGCCGTCCGGAACGCGGAACCGTTCGACGATACCTCGGCCGTCGGGATCGGTAATGTTGAACAGTCCGGGTCCCCAGGTCCCGCTATCGTGTTGGCCGTGGACGGTGATGTCCCGCACTTCGAGGCGCTCGGAGGCGTACGTCTCGATCGTTCGGATCCCCGTGTCGGGGGCCCGCTGGTCGACGTCGAACCCTTCGAATCGAACGCGACCACCGGGTCTTGACGACACGCCGAGCCGGAAGAGACGATACCGCGGGCCATTGAACTCGTGAAAGTCCGCCGGAACCAGCGTCGCATTCTCGCCGACGACGCCGAAGTTATCGAAACCGGTGAATCTGAACTGCTCGTCCATGAAGTATTCCCCTTCGGGAAACACGAGCAGTGTATCGTCATCTCGGAGTTTCTCGAGCACGGGCGTGATCGATTCCGAGCCGGTATCGTCCGCGCCGGCCTCGGTCACGTCCACGACGGTCGCGTAGTCGTCGTAGTAGTGTCCATACCGATCTGCGGACGCGGTGGCTGTTGACGTCAGTCCGATTCCGGCGGCACATGCCGCCACTGTTCCTCCCAGAAACCGACGTCTCGACTGTGTTTTCGAAGGTCCTCCCTCGGAAGACGGCTGACCGTCATTCCCCTCGACTAACCGAGAGCCACGAGAAACGTCACGATTCGAGCGCTGCATACCACTTCTATCCGACATTGAAAGTCACTTCGTTGTGAGTGATGATGGGGTCCAGTATCTATGGATTCGGATAGCAAGCTTTTAAGTGAGAATGCGATTCCTGTTATCGATAGGGGCATACAAGTCCTATTTTTGAAATGGTTGCCCAACATACAATTAGGAACGGGAATTAGCTGGGTGCAGACGACTCTTCGCCGTTAGATGGACTTTAACAGCTCTTTAAATGCCGATATCGGGCTTGATCATTATACTGTATTGCAGTTATTTATCGTGAATTATCAACCAATATAGTATTTGGAGGCGGCCGATCTATCCGTATTCGTCTGGCGCGCGATCGTTCTCGAGCGTCGCGGCGATCAGTTCGGAAACGGCGCGCCGTATCCGCTGGGAGACCGCCGAATCCGAGATATCGAGCCGACTAGCGAGATCGTCCTGCGTGGCCCCGCGTGGGACCTCAAAGTAGCCGGCGTAGTAGGCCATCGTGAGGATCTCGTGTTGTTGTTCGGTCAAGAAGTAGGTCTGCTCGTCGGAGACCGACGAGTCGTACAGGTGGTTCACGTGAAACGAGATGCCCCGATCGAGACACTGGCTCCGAAACGCCGACAGCACGTCGCGATCGGGGAGGTGAACCCGTGCGCACCAGCCACCCTCAGCGCTCGTGATTCGAAAGGCGAACAGGCCGGCTTCGGCACAGCGATCGGGAACGATCTCGAGATCGGTCTCGACGACGACGCGATAGATCGACCGATTCTCGAACGTCGCGACGCACGTCGCATTCGCGATGGTCGGATCCGCAGCCATTACCTCCTCGAGGGCCTCGTGCTCGTCGCCGAATGCGGAGACGAACTGGAGGCGTTGCTCGCCGGTCATCGCTCCGTACTCGTAGCGGAGCGTCACACCCGATCGGTGCTCGATCGTCGGCACTAACGGAAGCTCGTCGTGGACGAGGCGGATCGCTGCGATAAATCCCATTGAGAGATCGATGTCGTACACCGATATTGGCCCCAGGAACCCATACTTATAACGCGGGTAAGAGGGTTGTCGTAGGCCAAATCGACCCGCTCGGCTCGGTAGGGCAGACGAATTCTGTCAGTCAGTGCCGGCGCACCTGCGACTCACCGTGCGGGTGCGTCAGTACACCGTTCCAGCGGACCGTTCCATAGGAAGTATCGGCGCCGTTCAGAGCGTCGGCATACAGGACCGAGAGACGCGACCGAGTCGAGAATCACGAACCGTCCGGGTGGCGACACTGCGTCTCAGTTCATGTATCCGAGATCGGCCAGCCGGTCCGTCACGTCTCCGTCAGCTGCCGGTCTGTTCGTCTCCTCCCCCTCCTCGTACTCCGGATAGGACGTCGACTCGCCCGAATCGACGACGGGGACGACGGTGCCGTCCATGCGGTCGCTGTAGGGGACCCCCATCGCAGCCATGATCGTCGGCGCGACATCGAAGAGGTGCGCCCGCTCGAGCGCGGCGTCTTCGTCGATTCCCTCGCCCGCCGCGATGAAGACCCCGTCGAGCTTGTGGTTCCAGGGTTCGGCCGGGCTGAAGTAATCGCCCTCGCCTAGCTGCTCGGAGAGCATGTGTTCGAAGTCAGCGGGAATCGTGACGATGTCGACCGTCTCGTCGATTTCGTCACCGTGGAAGTACTGCTCGCGCGGCGCGACCGTCTCGAAGAACGGCTCGCCATCGGGCGTCTCGACGGCCTGTAGCATTCGAATGAGGCTCTCTCGGAGTTCCTCGTACTCCTCCGGTGGAACGACGCCGTTTGGCTCCCGGCCCTCGAGATTGATCCGAACGCCGAGTTCGGTCCGGGCACGAACGTAGGCCTCCGATTCGGCGAAGTCGACCTGTTCGTTCGCCGTTCGAGTGATTCCACCCGGCGCGTGCTCGATGGCGACGTCCGCAAGCCCGACCCACTCGAGCGCGGTCCTGACCCGCCGGGCGGTAACGCCGAATCGCGCGGCGACAGACGCCGCGCGTGCGACCGTTCCCGGCTCCCACGTGTCGTACTCCTCGCCCTCGCGCAGGCGTCTGCGCATCGGCGTCCAGGACGGCATTCCCTTGCCGCCGGTCGTCGTCTCGAGGAACCCCACGTCGCGGAGGTACTCGTTGATCCGGAACTCGTAGCCGTCGTACGACCCCATCCCGTGGTCGCTCACGAGGAAGACGCGGTCCGGATCGCAGGCCTCGAGGATCGACGCGATCTGTTCGTCAGCCGCCTCGTAAACGGGATCGATGTGGCGTTTCTCGCCGCTGAGCTCGTGGAAGACCGTGTCCGTCTTCTGGAACTGGACGAAGCCGAAGTCGGGGTCGAACTCGTCGGCGAGATAGCGAAACGCCTCCCCGCGCATCCGGACGAGATTCCGATACTCCTCGATCTTCGCGTCGTCCGAGAGCGAGTCGTCGTCACGCGTGTAGTTCGGATAGACGCGATACTCTCCGATCGCGTCGCGGACCTCCTCGAGGAGCCCGTCGGGATGGCACGGCGGATCCTCGGGGCCGAGGAATCCCGGGATGACCGCACCGTCGAACTCGTCCGGCGGGTGGGTGACCGGGGCGTTGACGACGACGCTCGAGCGGTCGTGTCGATCCAGCAGCGTCCACAGCGGATGCTCGTGGACGTCGTCGTTGCTCGTCACGTGCCAGTCGTAGCCGTCGTACCCGACGAAGCCGACCACGCCGTGTTTGCCGGGATTGACGCCGGTGTAGATCGACGGCCAGGCGCTCGGCGTCCACGGCGGGATCTGCGACTCGAGGGGCGCGGCTACTCCCGCCGAGCAGAGCCCTTCGATGGCCGGGATCCGATCGTCTTCGAACAGCCGCTCGAACACCGGCAGACAGCCCGCATCGATGCCGATGAGCAGCGTGTCCAGTCCGTCCGATTCGCTCGCGGTACTCCCCGTCGATGTCGCATCATCACGACGAAACGCCCGAGTCATCGTTTCTGTTGTCTGTTTATATCCAATAGTTTCGTTCGACCGCTGCCGTCGTCCCACGGCAGCAGTGTTGTTCGTTGCACCACGTATCTACATTCGACATAGAACACGGCACACTTCATTATCGATGCGTTAAACCCGACAGAGAGGCCCGAATACCGCGTATTTAACAACTGAACCGACCGATGGTCACGATCGGATTCCGGCCATGGTCGCGATCGCGGTCTCGAGGATGCCGACGGCATCGGCTTCCAGTCGTTCGGCCCTGGACTCGTCCCGTGCTTCGACCGTGAGCCGGACGACCGGTTCGGTACCGCTCGCGCGCAAGAGGATCCAGCCGTCGTCGACATCGACGTAGACGCCGTCGAGCGTGTCGACATCGTCGTATCGTTCACTGACGCGATCGCGAACCTGATTCATCACCGCGATTTTCTCCTCGACCGAAACCGACGCGCGGCGGATCGGGTACGTCTCGACGCCGTCAACGAGCGACGAGAGCGGCCCGAGATCGGCAACGAGTTCCACGAGCTTGCACGCGGCGAGGGGGCCGTCCGGACACAGTGTTTCGTCCGGCCAGATCCAGGCGCCGCTCGGTTCGCCGCCGAAGACCACGTTCGGCTGCGTCGCGCGGTCGGCAACGAACGTGTCGCCGACCCGCGTTCGGCTCACCGACGCGCCCACGGCCGCCAGCGCGTCGTCGACCGCCATGCTCGTATCGACCGGCGCGGCGACCACGTCGCCGTCCGTCGCGGTCTCGCGTGCGAACAGGGCCAGGAGCACGTCTTTCGGGACGAACGAGCCGGTCTCGTCGACGGCTAGCATCCGATCGGCGTCGCCGTCGTGAGCGATCCCGACACTGGCGTCCGTCGCTTCGACGAGCGCGGAGAGGTCGCCGAGAGTCTCTCGAGTCGGCTCGCTCGGTCTCCCGGGGAAACGTCCGTCCCGCTGTCCGTTCAGCGTGACGACATCACAGCCCAGCTCCGAGAGCACGCGCGCGGTTATCTCCCCGGTCCCGTTCCCGATGTCGACGGCGACGCTCGGCGGGTCGTCGATCGACACGGACTCGGTTATCGCCGTCGCGTGTTGATCGGTCGAATCCTCGAGCGACTCGAGCGAGCCGTGTCCGTCCCAGGGCCGCAGGTCGTACTCGTCCGCCTCGACTCGCGTCGCGATCGCGTCCCGCTGGTCGGAATCGAACGCCTTGCCCGACGCGGCCCAGAGCTTGATCCCGTTGTCCGGCGCGGGATTGTGCGAGGCCGTGACGACGATCCCCGCGTCCGCGTTCTCCCGCGGGACCGCCCTCGCAATCGTCGGCGTCGGCGCAACCCCCGCCTCGAGCACGTCCGCGCCACACTCGCGCAATCCAGCGGTCAATGCATCGGTCAGGACCCTGCCACTCTCTCGAGCGTCCCGCCCGACGACGACGCGGTCGTAGCCGTCGGACGCGACGGCCCGACCGACCTCGAGCGCGAGCTCGGCCGTTATCTCCTCACCGACGGTTCCGCGGATACCACTCGTTCCGAACATAGTGACTATCCTCGAGACAGAAGGGATTACTATAGAGATGTTAGACGAGTACGGTGTGTTCCCGTAAACGTTCTTGAACAGTGCCGTCTCTCGGTATACTACCGACGCGATGTCTGTGACGACGGCGATATCCTGTCAATCGTGTGGTGGACTGAGAAGGTATCCATGTGACTCCCGGTCAAATTAATATAAAATATCTGTCATAGTCCCGGGCGGATTCGAACCGCGAGGACTCGGATCCTCTCGTCCTCTGGGTTCGGAATCCGCTGGACTATCCGCTCGTCACGTCCGTTCCTCGCAGGATAGTCCCGGGCGGATTCCCTCCGGAAAGGTATTAATCCTTTAGAGAGAGTTTCTGGACACTCGTGCCCAGCGTCAACGACCCCAACAATGATAAAATCCGCCTCCAGAAACGCCTCAAAGACGTCGAAACACTCCCCGATAAAGAAAAAGGCCTTGTCAAAGTCTGGATTAACAACGAACTCGACTCTTCGGCAGAATCCACCCAAGAACGGTACATCGCACAGCTCATCACAGTCCGCAACCATCTCGGGATTCCGCTTGACTGGGAAAATGACGAGGGGGATAAACTCACAGAAGAAGAAATCGAAGAACTACACGTACCGTTGCATGAAGCGGTTAAGGAAGAATGGGTCGGTTCAATTGGTGACCTTTCGCAAGAACGCGACTGGACAGACGGTACAAAACGGAATTACGGGAAAGCAGTTCGGTCGTTTCTAGAAGAAGTCGAAGACGACGTTTGCGCGAAGAAGGAAGACATCAATCTCGCTACCGACGACTCCGGAGGGAAAATCGACGAGGACGACGTCCTTTCGCTCCCAGAAGCACGCACCCTGATTGACGAGGCCAGCAATCGGCTGCGAGATCAAGCAATGTTTTCTGTCCTTCTCGACTTGGGGTTGCGAATTTCAGCTCTCTGCGCTCTGCGAGTCAAAGATTTCGAGTTCAATGAGGGAGCACGGGTTGGTGAAATCACGCTGAACGACGAAGCATTAGGGCAAAAGGGAAGTGGTGGTCGTACGCACGTCGCAACAATCAGTTCAGGGCATATTCGTAGCTATCTGAGAAACGAGCACCCGCGACCGGACGAACCCGAAGCACCTCTGTTTCACAAGATTGGTCGGCACTATAATCCCGACAAACCGAGCGACGACGGATCAGTTAGCCCTGCCATGTTTCGACGTCGTATGCGTCGTCTCGCCCGTGATACAGACATCCCGGAACGGAAATTACATCCACATAACATGAAGCACAGTGCGGTCACGATTTGGGCGCTCAGAGGATTATCCGACAGAGAAATTGAGTACAGAGCTGGATGGGCTAGAGAGTCCGGGCAACTGAAACGCTACGAACACCTCACTGGGGAGGATATCAATAACCAGATTTTGGATACGTTCGGTATCGAACACGAAGATTCAACCGCGACTATCGCAGCCATAGATAGCTGTCCGAACTGTAACGTGTCCGTCGATACTGGGATGCGCTACTGCCCGCAATGTGGTCAACAAATCGACATGGAGATGCGACCCGACTGGTTCAACGAATACATCGACGAACACGGGGAAGATGACGGTCTCGCCGAAGCTCTTCTCGACAATCCATCTCAAATCACCTCAAAGCCAGAAGACTTGCCTGAATCACTCCGCAGTCCGCATCAGGACAAAATCGAGAACGTGGTCGGGTACTCACTGATGGGTTCGGTTAGTCCCGCGAATTCTGACACCGTACCTATCTCGCTCCCGCACAAAGACCAACCAGGGGAAACTACAGTGTATGTGCCGTTCGGTGCTCTAAAAGATCATGGAGGCGACAACCTCTCTGTTTCACGCACCAACGACGGACTCCTTTCGCTACTGGATGCCGACGGGAATGTTGTTGAAACGGTCGATCCTCTCGGGGTCGAGTAATTCTTAGCAAGAAACAGGGTGTTTGTCGTCAGAGTGCGAATCCCCGCATGGACTCGGAGTTCCAGTTGAGACTTCTGAAATTAGCTTGTTGTTCCAAAAATGTTGACCGGAGCCACGGGTAAATCGTTACGTGAACTAATCCTCGCACAGGCAATCAAAGATACTCGATACGAGAACTGAGGCACACTGCGTGCCAGCGAACGAAGCAAGCGATATAACGAGCAAATCCGCGTCATCTAAACCAGTATCGGGCCACATTGTGGCCACAAAGCACTGAGATGCGGTCTACCAGCGCAGGTAGTCCGTCCCGAAGCCGACGTTTTTAGACGCTGTATTCCGGGTTAGTACGTAATACGAGCAACTGCCATCAAATTATTTTAACGGAGGTCTGCCACGCCGGGGGTCTCGGGACTTCTGTTAACCCCAATAAGATTCAACAGCTTGTCTACTGACCAACTTCATGCGGCTGTTTGGCCTTCCTAACTGTCAAACCAGACCGAATACCGTGATTCCTCGCGGATTCGTATGCGCGGAGAACCAGATCTGCATCAGTTAGTTCTTCGGTGTCGAAGCTTTGGACGGTTAACTCGGGAACAGTGGTCAGGGACGTTGCATCAATTCCGGCGTATCCCTTCACTGCTCCCCCGTCGTCAATCAGGTCAATCGCCAGTTCGTTCCCCGCGGTGAGCCCACAATACGCACAGTCCGACTGGCCGAGACTGGTTACGATTCCGTCGGCTCTGAGGTCTGCAAGCATGTCGTGTATTTGAATCGAATACTCGCTTGAATCACGTAGCTCGGCTTTCTCTCCAGCGTTATACTCGACGCCATCCAAGCAGAGGCGAGGATGGGGATATACGCGCTCGCACCCTTCATTTAGGGCACCAAGCACGGGTTCTGGATAGGCGAGTGGCGGATTCAACTCACCAGAATCGCAGTATGTACGAATCACATCATCGAGAAGCTGGTCGTGAGCGTTCTCCGGTACTAGTTGACACACTTTCGGGTGTAGCGTGAGTTTCTGGTCGTTTCTCACACGTAGGAGGTCGGAAACAAAAACAGGATGGCCGCCTGGAGCATTGCGAATTTCGAGTTCTTGTTCGTTTGCATAAGCGGAAAGCTCGTCGGCAATCGTCGCGGAGACCCCTGTCAGCTCATCAAGATTGGAACTGAGATAGTGCACAATATCAATACGGCTTGAGACGGTAGGAGCGGCTCAACGTTGGACGGCAGGTTCGAATCTGTTGTAGACATCACGACAATAAGTCAACCCACCACTTATAAACCTCTGGGAATGGGGGTGTTTCACACATTACACTCTGGAGACACTTGTCTGACAAGCCGTTAAATACCCAGATTGGGTTCTTTTCACATACAATGCCCTCCCCAAATACAGAACACGTCTGGCCTGAATTCAATGGGAACGTTGAATTTTTGCCAGCTACTTCGGCCAAGAAACCCGATTTTGCCCTAGAAAACGTTACTCCCGCACGCCGCGACTGGCTTCCAGATCTACTCGAGGGTCTACTCCCTTGGGTCGTCGAAGCAGTGAAGGAAGTCGCAAAGTGCCACGATCCGAAACTTCTCCATATGCCACGTCAGGGACATGTCCCTGTAATTCTCAACGAATTCTACCAAGTGAAGGCTGTTGGTGGCTGGTACCCATATGCTGCTGCGGAATTCACTGTGCGAGTGGGGGGTTTACCTCGTGAAGATTGGCCAACTCGACATAGTGAGGATCGACCACCTTCCGTCGATACGTTAGTCAAGATTGGTACAGGGTATCACGAACTGAATACAGGTATTGGTAATCTTGAACCAGGGCCAATGCAATTGATTGCCCTCGCACCAACTACGCCCCGAGTTTCGCTGTTACTGGATGAGTCGGCTTGGCGGAATACACAACGAGCTCAGCGGAAACAAGGGCTCAAAACGATCGCCATCCTCTCGAAGACCTGTGCGATTGATCTCGTAGCATCGCCTTCGCTCGAAGCATTTCTCAGAGATAGACATCCAGAATGGGTCGATACCTACCTTACTGAGAGCAACAACACGCGCACAGCAGATAACACCGCTTCTGTTTCAGTCGATAACGAGGTTGACCCCCAGTCTGTCTATGAAGCTCTCCAATCATTCACTCCCAGAGGTGGGAGGCTTCGGTTATTGGCTGCTATCCCATCAAATGAAGAAGAATATCGAGAGATCCGGGAACTCAAGGCCGATAGCAGCCTCGGCTTGAGTCCAGGGACTATTGATCGCTACTACAGGGAACTTGAACAAGACCATGGGTTCTTGGCAGTGGATGATCGAGGATGCTATAATTCTGTCACTCTCACTCCTGCTGGTAGGTTTGCTCAGGGACTCCTGACTGAGGATATACAGATCCGCCATCCCCAGCAAGCCCGGTTTAGCGACGGCCTGACCACACCCCCCAACTGCACACAGGGATAGTGTTGGGGGCAAATTCCACCCACCCAATAGAGGTGGGCCAACCCCTCGAAGCTTGTCTCGGGGCCAGTGCTGGAGGTTTCGGACAGCCCAGCACCCGCAAGCTACCGCCGGCCAGTTGTTGGCTTACTGAGCAAGAGCTCGTAGATCGACTTGCTGGGGGCAAGTGCGCACGGGGTGTGACTCTCGTCAATGACCGGATATCGGAATTTGATGATGGGCGAGTCACCCACATTGGACACTCGGGGGATGAAGTCCACGTGGCTGTTCAGTGGGGTGGCCCTATACCTACCCTTGTGCGTCTTGGTGTTGCCTTACTAAGCGAGCGTGCGTTCGATCGGATTCTTACGACGTCACGAGTAGACCCACTACTCTCAGGAACAACAGCCTTCGACACCCTCCGTCTTGGGCGTCAACTCGGCTGGCTGTCCGACACCGAGCAGAATTACGACGATCTTCGGGCACGGTACGAGTCCGTAGGTACTTCCTTGCTCTACCGGCTCGGAACGCGGAATCAGAGCCCCGAGATTTGGTCACGTCTATGTTGCGAGGCTCACGGCCTTCTCGCAACAGCCACCAATCTCTACGACGCAGCAGGCGTTGATCTCACCATCCATATTCGTCTGCCTGATACCGACCAGCTAACGCGAGATGACTCTAGGTACAATCGGTTCATCACCTTTGTGAAAAACACCGTACCAAAAAATGCCGCTTATCGGGGGAACTCAGCCTCCAGGATGCTTCTGGAGGAGGACGGGGACAAACTGGGGTATCGGCTGCCGGTTGATATTGACGATACTGACCGTGATGCTGACCTCACCGCTGATTGGGTCGTTGTTGGGCCAGATGTCACGAGCTTCCGCGATGACATCGTTGAGGCCTTCGACTCGGTTTCTATTCGAGAACAGGTTGCTAATGGTACCGAGGAGGGCATCCGTATCCCTATCGAGGTTACTACAGCGAACACATATTCGAATCTTCAACAAACCGTCCAGACTATGCTTGAACGGCTAGGGCGACCTATTAGTGACAACCTCGATGTGCCGACGGTTACGAGGTTCTATTTACTCGTGTTCGGTAATATTCCGCATAAGTCCTTAACGTGTTCTCCATTCGACATTGCTGAAGCACTGATAGCCACAGATCGTCTCGCATCCACAGATGATTCCTTTACGATGCCGGCCTTGCTACGAGGATTGGGTGCTGTAGATTCAAAAAAGATTTATCCTTGGTTACCACCGACAGCACGGGAGTTCATGCGTGTACTATTCGAATCCGACACTCCACTGAAACGTTCTGAGATCCTTGAAGCAGCTGATCTCTCCCAGACGTCATATGAGCGGCACAGGGGCAATCTTGAAAAGTCGGGGTTGCTTGTAGAGAAAGAAAAATACCACTATGAGGCCACTCACCCAGGTCAATGGCCCCAAGATGGTATGTCTTCGCTAGCCGAGAACGCTGATGCTGACGTCCAAAACTGGATCATGTATCAGAATCTCCTCGATGCTCAGGTTAGGGCACAAAGCGTGATCTCGACCCAGAACCCATCACGAAGCTTGTCAAGGGTGTATATTGGCTGAACCAAAGCACTGAATCCGCTGTTGATGGGGTAGATAGTCGTCCAAGCCGGCTCTCCCAAGGATTAGTCGTTTTGTAGCGGTCGAAGATCTCGCCAACGGAAGTGCATGCGCTCGCCACACTCGGTTTCAACGAGATAGCTGATGCTATCGCGTGGATCACCCGTTTCGGTTCCAGCTGCGTCCTCCGTTACCTCAATAATTGTGCCCTCACTGCCATGCCACTTTTCGTAGTCAGGATCGCTCGTATCTGGGATATCTATCCGAACAGTATCTCCCACATCGAATCGATTCATGAATTCGTTTCCTCCATTCCGTGTATTGTGGTCATGAAACCCATAGAGCTGCAATAACGCTGTTCTCCACGTCAGGTCTCTATCAGATTCTGAATGCGGGTTTGTAACTGAGAGAATGCTTCCTCTGCCGTTGCAACATCTGCTGCACCCGTAATCACAACTTTCCCGTTTGCAAACACCAGTATGACCGCTCCAATCTCGGGTGGACGGTATACAAGCCCCGGAAACTGCTCTGGTTCGTACTCGACCGCTTCCAATCCAAGGCCAATTGATAGCGTGTTAAGATCCACCGTTGAATCGAGTTCTTCAGTGCAGACGACGTTCTGGACGGTGAACCCTGGGTCAAGAGACTGATCGCAAATTCCGAGGTCTGCTAACTGGCTGATGAACTCCTCGTTTGTAGTTTCCAACTCTTGGAAGCTGGAACAACCACTAATAATGTATTTTCCGCTCCGGTACACCGTAATTAGAGGCCCACCTTCCACAAGCCGAACGTAGAGCCCGTGATAGTTCGAGGGGTCGTATTCGGTAAAGGGAACACTCAGATCATCACCAAGAGTCTGAAGGTCAAGCTCGACGCCCAGATCGCCCGAACCAACGGCGTTCACAATAGTTACCATCAGATATCCTCACTGTTTGAAACTACGAATGCCGCCGAGACGAGGTCAGGCTCTTCCGGCGTGACGTGCTTCTCTTCTTCGAGATGGGAGAGCTCTTCGTCACGTTCTCTGCGTAGGTTTTCTAGCTGGCGTTCAGCGTTTCCGATGGGAGCGCTCATGTCCTTACCTTCCTCAGAACGTCGCTTGTATGTCTCCAAACGCTCTTCCCACTCGCTTATTTGTTCTTGGAAATAGCGCTCTGCATGTTCTCGCTTGATTTCGACTTCCCGTTCACGTTCGGCACGGGCCTCCTCGGCGAAGGATTCGACTCGATCCCACGCGGCCATCTCTGCTTGTTCATGCAGTTCGTTGGCCTTCGAGGCGATACGGTCAAGACCAGAAATCGACGAGATCTCTGATGGCGGGATGGTATCAACAAACTCCGGTGGTTCGTTCACTAACTCGCCTTCCTGGGTCACATAGAGGGGAACGAACTTCTCAGTTACAGCCTCACCAGCACCTGAAACGTACCCAAGTCGGTAATTGAACAGGATTCCTGGAGCCAACGAGTTGTCCGTTGTCGTTTTCACAGCGACTTGACCCTGCACCCGATTCGAGTCGAGACAGAACCCGATGAGTGATTGAGTCAACGGATGATCTAACGCAATGAATTCCACATCCTCCTCCTCGATGGCAACGTCTTTTGTGAAGGTGGCGCGAGGATATCGACTCTCTACGAGTCCCCCTACGAGGACGTCGGGAACATCCAACTGGAATACGTCGCCTCCTGTTTTCGCAGGGCCAGGTCGTACTCCTTTGATAGATCCGCCAAACTCCTCGAAGAAGACGCGTACGATAGTTTCGATGTCTGCTTCACTCACTTCGCCGTGCTGACTACGTTCGATGACCTCCAGGATCTCTTGGTCTTCGTCGGTGAGGTCGAACCGGTCTCGGATGAGGAAATCGTTTTCAACAGTCTGGAGGGCGTCCTTGCGCTCCTCCATTGTTGCTTCAATATCGGCGACAACCTCGTCTGTGGGTCGGCCCTCTGCAAGCGCCGACATTATGGTCTGGTCAAGGTCGAGGTCGTCAAGGACTTGTCCGAGAACATCAGACCGCATTCCGAGGTCGGATTCAATCTGGTTCGTCTTCTCGATGAGAAGGTTGAGTATCTCGCTTTCGCGCGTATCTTTGAAGAACAGGTTTCGGATCTCGACAGTTCGGTCTTGCCCATACCTGTGGAGTCGGCCCATGCGCTGGTCGATGCGAATCGGATTCCATGGCAAGTCGAAGTTTACCATTATATGGGCGAATTGAAGGTTGAGACCCTCCTGTGCGGCGTCAGTAGCAAGCATCAGATTCGCTTCTTCTTCGAATTTCTGCATCTCCTGACGGCGCCGGTCTTGGTTGAGGTCACCATAGACCTGTGCGATATCGTGGTCAGCGAATACCTCGTCCCGGAGGTATTCGAGCGTATCCGTATACTCGGTGAAGATCAGTATCTTCTCGTCTGGGTCTTCCTTCAGAATACGATCAACGAACTCCCGAAGAAGGCGGGCCTTCGAGTCCGTCTTGATGCTCTTAGCCTGCTGCCATAATTGCTTGACTCGGTCGAGCTCCTGATCGATCTGTGTCTGATTGAGCGTGATTGTAACCGTCTCAAGGGCTTCTTCGACTTTGGTACGCTCGGCATCAGTGAGCGTGTCGGGCTCCGTGCTGTAACGCGGGATGAGTTCCTGAACGTCATCAGGTAGTTCCTCCGCTACTGCATCGTTCTGAATCGCCCGCATTCGGTTCTCAAGCGATTTACGGATGGCATAGATGCTCGACACCAGCCGCTTCTGATAGACGACCATGGTGAAGCCAGCAGCCTGGTTTTCCTCCTGCTGGGCGAGGTTGTAGTACTCACGAATGTACTCGGTGACGTCATCGTACAACTTCCGCTCTTCCCGTGTCATCTCGACGGGAAGCGCCTCGATGTTCTTCTCGGGGAACATACGCGTCCCGTCGGCCTCGTACATGTCTTCCTTCAGCCGGCGTATCATCAGATCTTCCAGCGACTCGGGATTGATCTGCGATTCATGGCTGAAGCGATAGGGGTCGAGCAAACTAACGAGGAAGTAGAACTGATCGGATTTCCCCTTGTGTGGTGTCCCAGTGAGCAGCAAGAGAGAGTCAGAATTGTCAGCGACTGCCTCACCTACCCTATACCGCTGGGTACGCTCGATAGAATCGTCGCTTCCCCGGCGAGCAGTCAGATGATGGGCCTCGTCGAACACCGCTACGTCCCAAGGGACATCGAGGTTGCTGAGCGCCTCGAGCATATCGTCCTGTTTGGCGAAGTCAATCGAGGTGATGATGCGGTCTTCTTGAAGCCACACGTTCTGGTTAGGATGGGACTGGCGATGCGTTCGGACAGTCTCTCGATCGTAGACGACGAAATTCCGGTCGAACTTCTCTCGCATCTCCTCTTGCCACTGAACGGTCAGTGGTGCGGGAGCGACGATGAGGACACGTTCAGCTCGTTCCCGGGCGATGAGTTCTTCAATAACGATTCCAGCTTCAATGGTTTTCCCGAGACCGACTTCGTCACCGACGAGGTAGCGATGATCGTACGAATTCAGTATCTCGTAGGCGGCCTGCACTTGGTAGGGCTCTATCTCGATGCGATTGTTCGTCAGCGACAGGAAGCGATCGTATCGATACGCAAGGTCAAGGCGAGTCGCTCGTTCTCGAAGGTCGTATTGGATGGGATCGTTGATTTGTTTTGCCGCGAGACGATCTATGATCGAGTCGATCTTCTCGATATGGGGCAATCCACTCGGAAGTTTGCGTAGTTGCCCCTCTGATGTGTAAATATGGAGTAGTTGCCCTCCATTTGGACGCTGTTCGAGCTTCGTCACTTCTCCCTGTCCACCCGCGAATTTGATGTGGTCGCCGACCTCGAAATCAGTCATTCAAAAGCCAAGATTCGATTGTTTGCCTTTCATCGTCAGATATGTCATAGAGTTCATAGACAAGATCGTTAATTGTGTTCTCAGCCTCTTTTGTTTCCTCTTTAAGCTCAGATGCTTGCTCTTTGACGTCGAGATAACGTTGTAAGTCAGCTGCTGTTCTGTCAGTTGATGGGAGAGTAAGCTGTTCAAGACGTTCAATAAGGGATTTTGTTTGAGTGGCCTCTCTTCTGAAGCCTGCGAATCCCTCTGCTTGTTCGATTGCGTACGGCACAAACTCTGTGATTAGAACCTCTTCTTCTGGCGAGAGCCCAATAAAGTTCATGGCAGGTATTGGCTCACTTTCAGTGTAACCCCATCTATCAGTATCATGCTGATCTGGGTCGTCTGGCTTGTACCTAACCGTAACTCGAAGTTGCAGTTTTCCAGGCTTCTCGACTATGTCCGCGGTCTCTATGCGTAAGCCATCTTGTGTGGATTCATCTTCGGTTAGCTTTGAGGAGCCGAGGCCTTCCGGTGGTGAATATATTTTGGCTAATGTCTCCCCGTCAAAGTCTTCCCCTGAGGTTCCGATATAATCAAAGAGGTTGAGGTTGAGATGTCTATGACTGCCGCTCGCATCTATGGCAGTCTCTACCTCGTCGATAATCTGTTGCTTGACTTGTTGACTCGGATTTTCCATTATTGACAACTTTTCCAAGAATTGGGTATTGTACTCGTAATAGCCCCCTCTTTTTGGAACAGACCTTGTCTTCAAGTCAAACTCAATCAAGTTTGAATTCAGAAGGCCGAGAAGATACTTTATATTGATATCATCGGGGTGTATCCCGAATGCTTTTGTGTTGAAATAGTAGCCCTCTGAATCAAGACAGAAAATATTCCTATTTGATATCTCCTGCACCAGGATCTTTTCGTCACTAAAGACGCTATTCTCACGTGGCCGCCACAGCTCATACCACTCTTTGTTCACTTTTTCATAGTACGATCGCCCCTTCAAATCCTCTCGTCGTTCTAGCAAGTAATCGTGTGTGTTTGGATACTTCTTCTCCAGTTCCTTCTCGCTAATTAGTTGATCATTGGCAGTATAGGGGTAGAAAACTCTGGTATCTGGATGAGCCATCGTCCACCGAGAAACATCTTCTCCTCTCGCTAACGGCTTCCAAAGATCATTTTCAAGATTCTGTGCTTCCACCTCGTCTTTGTTTAATAAGAATACAGAATCTTTGCTTGTCACAAGCCCTTGCCGTATTCCAGTGGTCACCTCTTCTAAAGAGGAAGCTTGGTCTCTCAACTTTTCCAGTGCTTGAACTTGTTTCTGAGTCAGAAATTGCCATGGCTCCTCACTTAGAACATCGGTGACGATCTCAGAATAGTCCGATTCAGAGTATTCCAGTAAGTCTGTTAGTTGCTCATCTTCATCCAGCTTTTTGTAATGAGCTGTATTTTGTTTCTCCTTGTCAAATATGACGGTACAAGTGAAGTTGGTGGCATCGCCAAATATTTGCAGGTGCTGGAAGTCAAGGAGAGTTCGCAAGGAAGTATTCGTGACCAAGTATCGCCGTAACTCCCGACCATAGTCCCTCTTCATAAACATCGAGGGGACAATGAAGGAAACCATCCTCCGTGACAGGTCTACAGCATCTTCCATAAACGGGATATAGAGGTCAAATTTGCCACTGCAAGTGGAGTGGAAAGGTTCTATCAAGTCCTTCTGATGTTGTGGAAGGGTTTTGAAATCGACATAAGGAGGATTCCCTACGACAGCATCAAATCCTGAAGCATCTTTGGCAGACCCGTCTTGATCATAGAAAACTTCTGGGTACTCTAATCTCCAGTGGAAATAGCGGCCCTCCTCTGCCCGCGATTGTGCATCTTGATACCATTGTGACTCCTCTATATCATCCCATTTACCATCATCTTCTAATGCAGTAGCCATTCGTTTGTGAGCATCTGATGGAATATTGTCCAGGCCGACTTTCTCCGCTACCTGAACATTTGCCATAGCTTCGAGTCGTTGTCGAAGCTTGTTCCGTTCGAATTCGTCGTACTTAGCCTCCATCTCCTTGACATCGGCAAGTTCTTGGTTTTCAATAGCAATGAAATCTTGATATATTCGCATTAGCTGCTCGATCGTCCCTTTCCGAGCAACACCAAAGTCGGCAAGAGATGCGTTTTGACCGTCACCACCACTCTCGGATTCTAATTCCTCGATTTCCTCAATATCACTACCCACGAGAGAGTTCCCTGTTTTCAAGTGGTGGTCAAGAAACGCGAGGGGCTGTTCAGCGGCGAGTGTACGGAGCCAGAGTGAGACCTTCGCTAGTTCCACAGCAAGTGGGTTCAGGTCAACGCCATAGATACAGCGTTGAGCTACCTGTCGGCGAGCCCAATTAATGTCATGCTCTTGATTAACAGTCTCGATCCCCTGTTGTGCGGCCTGTTTCTCTTGTGCGTCGATGATTTCACGGGCGAGGTAATCGACTGTACTCGTAAGGAAGTGGCCACTCCCCATTGCGGGATCAAGAATCTTCAGGTCAAACACCCGTTCAGCGAATTCCGCTGCAAAGCCCCGATCTCCACGAGCACTCTGTGCCATCAGATCTTCGGTGATATCCGTGACGAGAGGCTCCAACGTATTTTCGACAATGTACTCAACAACATACTCTGGAGTGTAGTAGGAGCCCGTGGCCTTTCGCTCGCCAGAGCCAGTTGTAAGGTGTACCTCGCCTTCCTCCACAATTACCTCATCCCCATCGGTGGCAGTCACGTACTCCCCATCATCAAGCGCTAACGGCTCGTCAGCGATACTGAGCTTGTACTCGAGCAGTCCTTCGTAGATGCTCCCGAGGTGACGAACGTCAAGTGACGAGTAATCAACGAAGATTTTCCCACCATTGCCGTTGGCACTTCGAGTCAACAGTTCGATGACCTTGGCCAGATACGAATCACCTACTTCATGGTTAGCGAGGAATCGGGCCTCGGTGGTGTCGTCCTCATCGGGCTCAGTACGGAATAGACCGCCGTTGTACGCTGGAATGTAGAGGTCTTCTTCAGGAATCCCACGTGACTTACTCCCCTGGTCGATGAGCTTGAATAGCTCTTCGAGACGTGACCATAAGTTGTCCTGCCAGCCGCGGTATTTGGGCTCTGCACTGTCAAGCTCTTCTGCAATTTCCTGCTTGAGCGAGTTCAGGCTATACGATTCCTCATAGATCTCATTATTCGTATCGAGTAGGTCTCGGCCCTCGCTCTCGGCGTAGAGAACGAATATGAGCCGGTACAGATAGATGAGTGAGCTATCGTGTATTCGGTCGAGATCGTCCTCTCCGAGGTCATTATCGGGGTGTTTGGTAAACCCTTCAGCAAGGATTTTGATCGCTTCATAGATGTTGTCCTGGAGGTCTTCACCCAATTCCTGGGCGAAGACGTTACTCTCGCCGTAGACATCGTCGAGGAAACTATCTCCACCGGCGTCTTCGAGGAATGCCCCGTGACGGAAGAAGAGGTAGAAGTACTTGAAGTCCTCAAGATCGCCCTTTTCGAGTACCGTCGGTAGGTCTATCTCGTAGTACGAGTCGAGGCGATGGCTGGTCGGGCCGTAGTAGAGTCGCCATTTCTTCCCGTCCGTAAGGACGGCCCACCGTGCTGGGGTCTCTTGAAGATAGACGTGAATCTGATAGCTCGGGTTCTCGAAGTCGCGCTCGTGCTCGCCGCTACCCCGGGTGTCGAGAGGCCGACCCCACCGCTTCGCGTCAGCGACAGCAACCGTATTTTTGTAGAAATCGCCACCCTCCTCACGCCGTTCGAACGCACCTCGGGCTGCATCTTCCGACTCGAAGAAGCCGTAATCCGGACGTCGCTGCGTCCGGCTAGTACTCTCCTCGACCTCGAAGGGAATCCCGAGTTTCCGGAACATCGGACGGATGAACTTCTCTTCGAGTTGCGATTCATTGCGCTTCGGAGCTGTCGATTTTTCTCGGTTCCAGAGCTCCAGGATCTCTTCACGAGCTTCACGAAGTTCGTCGTCAGTAACTTCGTCCCACTCCTCCGTCTCTGGGAGGTGCTCGTCAAGGTAGTAGTTCGAGAACAGATCGCGGTTCGTACGGTAGGTGAGTGACGTTTGCATGTATTAGGCGGGAGTCACGATAAGGAATTGTTCAGTGTCCTTGCTGTCGATGAGTGCATGGGCAACTTCTTTCGCATCCACTACATCGACCTCAATGTCTTCACCGATGGCCAAATCAAGCTTATCCAATTCGGCACCGGAGACGTTGATTCGTCCCGACCGGCCTGTGTTTCGACCGATTTGTTTTCTGGCCATCGTCAGTTCCATGAGAAATATCGCTGACCCCATATAGTCTTTACTTAGACTATGTGGTGTACCTCACGGTAACCAGTGTATGGAATCTCCCCTCAGAAGCCGGCTCAGGGCCTACAAAACACGGGGAACACCCGTGTTCTTCTACCCTTTGCAAGACAAGGGAACACCTTGCTCACTAACAGTCTCATTCACCTTACCTCTATAAAATGGTGGCTATGCGCATATGTCGTGAAGCAACCTTTTCCAGATTTTTGGCCACGCCCGAAGACGATCCTACGGCGATAGAGAGCGTGATTATTCGAAATCGATTGTCGCAACCATTGGTAGTGTTGTCGTCAAAGCCTGTTGCCAGACCCATGACGGTACGTCAGATTCAGACGCAAGTGCATTGACGAACGATTGAGCAACGACGTCTCTCTGTCGAGGAAGGAGCATCGGCACAAGAACTTCGTCCCAAACTCGCTGGAAACTGTCGTTTGTCGCCACAAACTCATTGTACACGTCAATCGGAGCAGACTCTCGATGTCTTCTCTCAGCACCTTCCCTAGATTCGAACAATCGAAGCTCGACGATATCACGATAACCTGCCTCGAGTGCATCCAGTTGCTCTGACCGAAGGCGCTGAACAGGTTTACGGCCATCTCGAAAGTCATCACGTCGTTGTTGTTCTATTGCGTCATGCAGGATTTGATGGGTGGGTGTGAGGGGAGTGAACGTGACTTCTGTGCCGAAGTCAATAATGACGGCCTCGGCTTCAAACGTCGATGCATATCGTTCACAGATCAGGTAGTAGTACTCACAGCCATTGTAGGACGTCCGTCGCAGCGAGTACCATCTCGGGTTTGAGTGCGATGTAGTGGTACTTCCGTACTCTACAGATGGCCCGCGTCCTCGAAGATCGTGGCGGAGAATCTGTTCTGCCAACTGCTTCTGCCGTTGGTCGAATTCATTCTCTTTGTTCGCCTGAGAAGAAGGCGATGGGCTAGCCGAATCTTCTCGTTGCCGTTTTTCGTTCGCTTCGGCAATTTCTGGATGCTTGGGGCTTCTGTCCTTCTGGAATTTTAGCGGATCTCGATCTGCGTCAGTCTGTTTATTCAGCAGATTGCTGAATGTGATGGGGTCATCGCTGTTGTATTTCCCCGGTGTTTCGTCTGCATCACTCGTCGTTGGATTTTCGACCATCAGTTATCGGCCCCAACCCATGTGATGCCGCCCGGATCGACTGGCTCGTAAATATAGGGGACGTTCTCCTTCAAGAGTGCCCTGAGATTGTCGATTGAGTATACCTCCGTGACGATTTCTGATTCCAAGCGCGGTATACTACCATCCGGATGGTTCCAGACACGGCGGAGTCGATCCATGGCATCGGGTTTGCCAGTTCTCCGCTTCGACCATCCCGGAATTCCGTCTGGTCGTGTGATAAGGTGCTGGTCAAGCGTGTTCAGGAGGTCGTTGAGTTGGGGTTTTGCGTAGACAATCCAGTCTGTATCACCGGGTACCAGCGCCATGGCTTCTGCGTCACGGACGACCCCCGTGGACTCGACTGGATGTCGTTCGGCTTCGGCAGTAGCTGTGATGCTACCGTTGGTGTCGTAGGCAACGATGTCGAGACGTCGATTGGCCACACTGCTATCGACGTCAGTCAAGTCACCAAGCCGAACATAGGTTCGGACATCCTCATACCCCCTGACGTGACGGTAGAAAAGCTCTCCAGCGCGTACGAAATACCGATGGACGATCGACTCGTTTGGATCGCCGTGTTGGTCACGGGAGTCACTCGTTTGCGCATGTGGCCCTGCGTTCCTTTTGACTCGCTCGTAGCCACGGATATACGTGAAATCCAGGAACTCTTTTGATGTACTACCAAGATCCCAGAGCGTTCGTCTGGCGATCTGCTGTTTAGTTTTTCGAGTCCATCGATCCATAATCGTCGGGGGCTTGATAACCTCCAGCGCCTCCATTTGTTCAAGTAGTCGCCGTGAAACGAACTGATTGAGGTGATGATGTCCGGCGATGAGGTCAAAGGTTACATCTCCAATGGTGGTTTTGTCGTGTGCCATTTGCTCCGCAATCGACTCGACAAAAAAGACAGCACAAGCCGTCTGTGCGTCGTCCATATTGTGAGCGTCACAGTATTGGACAAATCCAGCTAGATCATCCCAAACGGCCTCGCAACGCTCCTCATCTTTTATCTCATGATGGAGATGATTTGCGTCTTCGGGCTTACTCGATCCTTGATTTGAATAGTGGTTTGACATTATTTATTAATTTCTTTTAATATGTGGGTGAGTAAAACACTTCCCTACCAACAGTGGTTGGTCAGAAGGCGTTCGAGTCCCTCTCAACCAAGGGCTGAAATTTCAACCCTTATTTGCCGTTTCAGTCGGGTTTCAGTCCCATCAAAATGCTATTCCAGAATATTTCAGTCCTACAAAAATACCCCTACCATGCAGAGAATCAAAGAACAAAACAGGTTTCTGAACCAAAGTCAGGGTCGTCCAGCGACCGGAGAAATGCGACTGAGTTCGTCGTCTTTGAGACGTTGACTCAACTCTGACCAAGACCAAGGTGACGTTTGGGGCAAGGTCTGTTGGCCATCGCTTCCATGCCAGCTCACGTAGAGTGCTTCTCTATCCAAGAACCGGTAAATGGTAAATCGCTGACCGTCGATCTTGAAGATTCCGTGGTTAAAACACTGGGCTGACCGAGCGTAGGTAGGGACGTAGAGTTCATTACAACTCATCTTGGGGGATTGCATCTCAAACTCGTCCCACGTAATTGGTGAACCCAATCTGAGTTCGCCTTCGGGGAGAGAAGCAACACCGAGGGATGGTGGTGCTGACATGTATTTCGATAATGCGGCCTCGGCTTCCCTGCGTTTGTTAGCTGCATCTACTTGATACACCCAGTACACCGCGAAGCCAAACCGGAGATGTCGTCTCGTAGCATCAACCACGTCTTTATCAGAACGGTTAGTCTGGACTTCGATAACAAATCGTTCTGGGACATTAGAAGGTGATTTGGAGAGTTTACACCTGATATCTCCAATCAAGTCTTCAGTCTTCCTCTCGTCATCGATCTCCCCCACATACGCAGAGTTGGAATGTAAGCGGTCAATCAGTGCAGCTTTGATCGCCCAGTGTTGGTGTGACTCATTTTTCCGCTCAGTTCTCTGATCCAGACGTATCGATGGGTCAATCTCTACCCAATCTTGCATTGAATAGCCTCTGAGAGTCGATTCCTCATAGTTAGACCTCCTTCAAACAAATATTTGATATATTTGGGGCTTCCCAAAAGGTGTTTAGTCAAATCAAATACAAGGTGCGTGAGTTCGATTCCGACAATACGCAGTTGGTCGAACGATATGATGCAAAAGTCGATAGAACATGTGATGATCGAGATTGTAGCGTATCATGACCCGATTGACTATCACCGTCTGCAACGATTAGTCGGCGAGCGCTTGGATGGTGAATACGATACTGAGAGACATCGCAGTGCGCTTAAAAATTTAAAGCAGCTTGACATGATTGCACAACCAGGATTGGCACACGAGTTCATCCATATCACGAGTGCAGGTTGGAAACACATTGGTGGCGAAACATCCCGACATCAGGAAGATATCAAGGTGGGTGATGTACCAGTATGTCCAGTGTGCGAGGCGGATGAGCTGGCCGAAAATCGTTGGTAAACCCTGGTCTCCGCTTAATACGGGCTGTTGAGCAGACGCGCTCAGGGGAAGTGATGCGTCTGCTTGAACGCCTGAAAGACACAGTATCGCAACAGAACACAACCAATTCAACGACAGCACACGTTCCACCCAGCGACGTCTACGCTCTTCTCTCGAATGAACGGCGGCGGCTCATCATCGAATATCTCGGAACCATGGAAGAGTCATCGACCGACGCCGGAGAAATTAGTGACCACCTCGCTACACTGGGCGACGATCGGACATCTGCGTACGTGTCCTGCACCCAGCAGCATCTCCCCCGCCTTTCCCAGTCGGGTTCTATCCAGTACTCTCAGCAGTCCAAGCAGGTCAAACCTCGCCCCGAACTGTTCACAATCTACGAAGCGCATCAAGCGGTCGAGAGCATACTCGATTAACGAATGTGTAGACAAATCGGCCCAGCGGGATTTAACGGCCTAAGTCATGTAGATCGGATATGGATAGACTCGACGAACTAAAAGCCAAAATTCGCAACCTCCACGAACAAGGGGAGATCAGCGACAAAGCCGCTCATGAACTCCTCGACGACAAGGATGAGCGAGATCTTGATGAGGAAGTTGAGAAGATCATCGAAGAATCCATTCAGATGGGCGACCGGGGAGCGCCCAGCCCGCCAGAAGGGCAATTATGCGAACGGGGAGGCTGCGATGAAGACGCAGTCAGGGGCCCGGGTGACGAATGGCTATGCGAGGGTCATCAAAGTGAATTCTTTGCGGCGTGGCACGGCTAACTCCGGTGTTGCTTAGTAGAGTTTAGGGACGGTCGAATCCCATCACGCGTGCTTCAGGTGAGTATTTACTGTCTGTGCCGAAGTGAGCACTAACTGGCTCGAATCCAGCGTCAGATAACTGGCGAAGAACTTCAGACGGAATGAGTACTTCTTCGTGTTCAAGGTCGTCAGGTTCCACGATAACATCGATTCGTTTGTTTTCATAATCATACCGAGAGACATGGGCGATGTCGTCCCTGTGTCGGAGGGCGTCAATAACGTATCCCGCGATTTTCTCAGGGGTAGGATCAGTCACGTATCCATATTTGATGCTCGGAGGATAACGGTTGGTATCCCCTTTAGAGTGTTCCAACGTTCTCTACCAGACTGGTAGTTACTACGACGTTTCTTCAGAACCGTTCTCTGGAATATCCAATCCGAATTCGTTGAGCTGCTTTTGTCTGCCCAACTCAGCAGTAATTCGCTCCTCACACTCCTTACGGAGATCATCCTTCATACCCTCGACTCGCCAGTCAATCCACTTGTCCTCGAGTACCTGTTCCAGATCGTCTTTGGCCGTATAGTTCGTCACCAGCTTCAAATCAGCACGCTCATCGTCCCACTCAGCCAGGAAATTGATGTGTTTACCAGCCTCTATCAGGTCATCAACGATACCCGACACACGTTCCTCAGTGTAGTTCAACGAACTATTCGAGACATACGTCTCGACATCCGTCCGGTCAACACATGGATGTCGCCCCTCCACCCGACGAGCCTGCACCACGACCCGTAGCTGATCTACAATAATCGCGGTTGGTAAGACATCAGCCTGCCCGAGACTAGTCGTTACCCGGTCTAATTGACCGTTCAACGCCGACACATCGTGTGTATGTCGCCGGTCAAGTTCCTGAAGCATCGCATCCGGATCGTCAGCCTCCAAGTTGTCCGGGAACGACGTCGGGCGAGCCTGTCGAATCCACAACTCGTCGTGATAGGCATCCACAACCCAGGTAACGAACTCGGCTCCTTCCTCGATAATTGCCTTCGCAATCTTGTCGCCATGGTTGACGTACGTCGAAACCACGAACTCTATGTGGTCAATCTCGCCCCCTATGTACTCCTTTTCGATGTACTCCTTGTGATCTTCAGCAATCTCCTTACGTTCCTCAAGCTGATTCACCACGGTTTCGGCGCTCGCCGGGATAGAGGACTTCGCCTCACCGAAAATCACGCTCCCATCCAGATTCCACAGTAGGAAATCGAAGTTGGGAATGCCGAGTTCTTCCAGCGGCTCCGCAGTGAAGAACTTGTAGCCAGCTGGGCGTTCTTGGACAAACGGGAATATGGAGTAACTGATTAGCTTCCGGTGTTGGCGCTGAACACCGATTTCCTCACGCAGGTCTTCGCGCTTAGATTGCTCAGGGAAGCTATCCAGCTTGTGCTCGATACATTTGCCGTAAAGCCCGCGATACTTCGTTTCTTGACCCTCAGAAACCGATTCAGGAGGGTCAACATTCGTCATGCGTTAGGCTGCTGATTGGGATTCGTACAGTCGCATCTCGGCGCCACCATCCAACAACTGTATCACGGCCAGATAGAACTCAACAAGAGACGGGAACGAGCAGTCGTGTTTCGGCACGATGCGCATCGATTCCTCGGTCGCACTTACGTTGAACAGGGAGCCTCGGTTCTCGTCAGTGACTTGTGCGGAGAAGTCGAGCGACCCTGCCTGCTTAGTGACGTCTGTGAAGCTGAAGTTCAGGTCATCACTGTTCTTCGTGCCCCTGATGAAATTCTCGGCTTGCATCAACGACACTTGTTGATCAAAATCTATCTCACCAGAACTCACCTCCGGCACTTGCACTTTCAAGTTTCCCGGCACCACCTCCCGCTTCTCGAACTTGATCTGGTTCGCCACATCCAGCAATTCGAGAACGTTCACCACGACCTCACTCAGTAGGTCGAATAGGATGTTGAAGCTCTCCTTGTTGACCGTCTCGAGGGTGAACTTCCCGGACGTGTCGATTCGGATTGAGACGTTCTCGTGCTCGTACTGTATGCGAGTTGGGACAACACCGTATTCGTCGCGGAACTCATCGAGTCTTTCCCGGCCATCGACGCCTTTGTATTCGATTTCCCGGTCAACGTCTGGTCGCGTTCGAGCGTCAGCAAGGCTCGGAACGCGCTTCGAGTTGAACTCGGAAATCCGCATGTCGTCGTAGGTGCTGAGGACGATCTCGTTCATCGTCTGGAAGTCCTCAGTCATGATTGGCATCGGTGACAAGCAATCGCTGTGCTCCGAGACCGGGCGGAGAGCCTGTCGAATCGCTTCCTCTGTTTCGGCAGTCAACACCATCTGAAGGTCGTCCTTGTACTGCCCGAGGTAGAATTTCGCTGGCTGTTCCGCACCCTTCCTGTTTCGGTACTCGCCGACGAACTTCGTAATGCCGCCGAGTTCCTCGGTCTCGTAGTGTTGGTCGAGATAGTCTCGCCACCCGTCGTCAGAGAGGTAGAGGAAGGATTTGATGCGTTGGCCATGGTACCCGTCGAGGACACGCTCTGGCGAGTCGAAAATCACTCGGCAGAATTCTTTGAGAGTGTATTGTCCTTCAGGTATGTGCATTTGGGCACCTCCGACAGCGTTGTGTGTTGAATGTGCTACACCAGACCGTATATTAGTTCCCCATTCAGAGGGCCTTGTTTAGACGCGTGAATTCACGGTTGTGAGTGGCTGACGCTCAGTTCGATGTTTCTCACGGCGCATTTCAGCACGAGTTCGCGGAACTGACCGAACCAGGTTCGCGCACGAACGATCTCGCCGTATTTGCGCCGCAGCGCGAAGAAGGTCGATTCGACGTTCGAGCGTTGATGGTAGATCGTATCATCTTGCAATAAGTTGTTCGCGACACCGTTCCAGCCGAATTCACGGTGCTTAATCACTGGTTTGACGCCTTCAGCCCGCAATCTTTGGCGAAGGAGCCACCAGTCGTATCCTTTGTCGGCGGTAAGAATGTTCAGTTTGTCGAGGTTGCGTTTCACCATCTGCCAGCCGATCTTCGAATCGTGCGGTTGTTTCATCGAGCAATGTATATCGAGAATCGCACCAGTCTTGCAGTCGATCAGCGCCGTGGTTTTCACCGCCTCGAACGTGTAGTTCGTCCGTTTTGCGTAGTGTTGGCTGGCAGCGACGCGATCCATGCCGGTTGCGTCGATCGCCTGTACGTCGCCGGTGTCGTGCAATTCCGCTGACAGCCGTAGCAGGACGCGCCAGATCCGCATTTCTAGGTCTTGTTTGCGCGTACAGACGGTCGTGAAATCGGGTAGCTCATCCACCGCTAGGTTGAGTTTAGCAACGATACCGTGCATCTCGTGGAGCACGTCCAGCAGCCGCCGATACGTGTGATTAAGGTACTCGCGGAGGCCGTGAATGGCGATGATCACCCAATCTGCGTAGCCGCCGTCACCGTCTTGGAGTGCTGGAGCGGGCTCGCCGACGACGGCTTTTTGAGCAAGCGAGACAACGCGGTCAGTGAAGCGGGCGAGTTTGCTAGGCACAAACCCGTCTTCCCGCTTCACTTCCTAGTAAGTTCGACATTTAGACGCTCTTACTAGCGTCTAAACACGCCCCATTCAGAGTGAAAGTGGAAATTCGACGTGAAAGTGCGGTACACTTGCCCGAATCGAGAGAATATCCGTAATCATCTGTTCGAGCGTGTGTCACAGGTTCAAATAAGGTGTGCTACACAGATTTACATTACTGCCGATACATCTTCAGAAGTACAATGTTCGAATGGCTATGGGCCATTATCGACCTCGTCCAACGGAGAACCGCGTCGTTCCTTGGCTGGTGTCGAGACCCCTGGAGCGGCAGTCGAATGACTCGACCCGTCTCCCGAGACTACACCAGCACCGGAGAATCACTCATATACATCATCGCCCATCGAACAGGATCAGCAATCTACAGCGTACTCTACGTACTCATCTTCGATGGGTTAGCAACAGCGGCGAAATTCGGAATCGGGGTGCTTAGCGACCTCTGGCATTCCGATTACAAATACGGACGATACGCCGCAGGGCTGGCAGCCTCCGGAATCAAGGTTACTGTCTCCGGATTCATTGCAGGTATCATATTGGTCGCAACGTTGGCGAAAACACTGATCTTCAAGAAGTAAGTCTGCTACTCGATCCCGGCCTCATCCATCATCTCGACCGCGAGATGGTATAGTTCCTTCTCGAGATGATTTCAACCGGAAGGTGTCGCCATCAGAGCGATTCAATCCTCGCCGCGAATCCGATTGTAGACCATCGGGAGGGCAATCAACACGATCGCAGAAATAACAGGGCTCACTCTCCCATCAGCAACGTTCCTCGCTACAATTTCTCCCTGTACGTAATCACCAGTCACGAGCAACTGAATCCCGACAGCGATAACGAACAGCACTAACGTGACGTTCGTGTTGACGCTGGAGAGTGCTTTAGCCCGATAATTGGCTGGCATACCATCATCGTCAGTCGCCTCTTCCAGCTCGGCGGCCATCATCGCTGGTGACCGGAGGGAAGAGACAAACCCGTTGATTGTTGCGAGAGCGATGAACAAGACGCTGTAAACTCCCGGATTGAGAGCGTGTAGAAGGTCGAAACCACCGATGAGTACAGCGGCCCAAGCAAACATTTTGAACTTGGGTTCTCGTTCGTATGCTTGGAACAGGGAGATCTCGGCGAGAATTTTGGAGCGGTCATCGACGTCGTATCGTGATTCCGTTTCGACATACTTCTCGAGGAGAGGGAGAATCCATCGAATCCCTATTCGGCCCTTTGTGGAGATGTCGAACTGATCGTAGAGGTTTTCCCGGAGATCTTCCTCAGATACTGCTTCCAGGTCGGGTTCCTCTCGTTCCTCTACTCCTTCTTGCACGGTGAACTGTCTCTCCTTTCGTCTTATAAACTCTAGTCTGGGATCGTGTATGGTAGAGACTGCTGGAGATGGTAACGGACGGTCGGTCGTTTACAAGGTGTAAGCGACCCGTCGTAGTATTTATACTAGGGTGGATGTAAGCTACAACTACAAAATGACTAGCAATCTAGACGAAGTGGCGGTCTACATCCGCAGATCGAAAGAAGAACAACAAGACGAACACCAACGCGACGACATCCGCAACTGGCTGCATCGACACGACCTCGAAATTGGTGACGTCGGACTCTACCCCGAACACGGGAGTGGATCTAACTCCGAGCGCAGCGAGTTCCGCCAACTCATCGACGACATCGAGAACGGCGACTACACCGACGTGGTTGTCTGGGAGATTAGCCGAATCGCACGTAAAGGCCTTCTCGCCCAGGAGTTCTTCGACGCTTGCGAAGACGCGAATGCGGTCATTCACATCACCAACGGCAGTGTCCGCGAAGTCCGCCCCGACGGTACTGGACGTATGGTCGCCGGGATCATCGCCGAGGTCGCCGCTGAAGAACGCCGCAACTTGATTCGTCGCACGCAGTCTGGCCTCCGGCGAGCACGCAAGGAAGGCAAGTGGCTTGGAGAAGTCCCCGCGGGGTTCGTTCGAGACGATGGGTATCTGAAGCCGAACCTTGACCCAGACTACGAGGCTGGCGAATCGGGCTTCCTTGACCTCGTCGAAGCTCTCGAAGCTATCGACGAGGGAGACAGCTACAACCAGACTGCACAACGCACCCCGAACGTCACCCGGCAAACACTATCGAACATCGATCAAGACCCGGAACGAATGTCATGGTATCTCGATGCAGACGCAGATGATGCTCGAGTGCAGGAAGCGCTGAATTCTCTTTCGGACTAGCCGGTCGAGCGGCGGTCGATGACATTGTCTTTTCTACAAATAGCGGGAATATCGACACACAGATGTGTCTACCTTGGATTCTGAGCATATTTATCCCACCTTCAGACTCGACAAACACTGCTCCGTGACGCGTTTCCTGCCTTCTATGACACGGCTCAATCCTTACATACCGGAGACGCAACAAGGAAATCTACGAACTATCCATCAACTGGCAAGGTATCCGTGAAAGATCTAGAGCCTGAGTTCGACGTTTGGTGAAACCAGTGAACTACTCGCTAAACACTTTCACAGTTCAGTAACAATCATCAAGATGATCTATGGCCTGGGATTTCCTTCAAATCCAGCAGGACAGCACTCTCAGCTGTAGCCAGAAGCTGGACAAGATCCAGAATCTGATCCAAAATATCGGACATCCATCACCTGGAGGCCTCCATTACGTATCCGATATCTTCGAGGACTGCATCCAGCAGGAACACGCAAAATCCCTGGAAACCGCCTACCTGATCTCAGAAGAGACTAATATACTGGCCAGCTCCGATCTCGGACGTGGACTCGAGGCTATAGGAATCCACGATATCAACACAGTCAACCAGTTTACCAAACAGAAAATAAAGGGCCAAGACCTCAAGAAAGCACACTATTTGGCGCCTCTCATTCCACACCTCTACAGAGGCCAAGAAAACGAAATGGCCAGCCAGATGCGGGACTGGTACAATACCTACAACTACTTCTTTTTCCGAGCTATGGAAACCACGCTGAAATGCTTCCTAGAGGAAAGTTCCGGTCACGGAGCCCAGGACTTTAGCAACGAACTCGACACTATCATGGACAAACTTGAGGATATAGCACAGACACAGAGCCTTGACCCAGCCAACGCCTACCAAGACAAGAACTACAAGATCGTCAAAGTCTCTATTCTACTCAACGATCTGGAATGGAATTCGAAGAACACCGTTGACTGGAAGGAAGTTCAATCGAACCTATCCCAGTACCCTCAACTTGAGTCACTTCTAAGCTTCAACAACGATCCAATTTCCGATCTTCAAAAGCAGAACACACATCCACTGACCAAGCTACTAATACTGGACAAGAGCAATGAACTCGCCTATTATGATCACTGTCTAGAACTGATAGAGCCTGGAAAAGGCCAAAGCAGCGATCCAAATGCCGATCTCAGAGATGATCTCCTAAAGAGAGTGGAGTACGAAAGCACTATTGCTGAAATAGAGGTATTCAATGCGCTCCGGAGAGAGTTCGGAATTAACGACGTAGCTATTGAAGAATCTGCCCCCAATGCAGGGAAGCCTGACGCCAAGATTACTTTCGGAGGAGAAACCATCTGGGTAGAAGTCACACTCCCCAGACCACAGCCCTCCTACGAAATTGCCCGGCATTACTCAGCCTCGATGAATCCTCAGGAAAGTGGCGCTAGAACAACCGTCACAAATAAACTCCGTAAACAGATCCGGGAAGTGAAGGAAGAGACTGGTGATCGGACTATGCTTGTGATAAAGAACGAGGAATCGAAGGTTGATGACGAAATTATCGGAGACTACGTCCAAGGCGTCACTGCAATCGGAATACCAGACGACGACCCTAATGCCGATCCCATTCTCCTAACGGCTGACTCTGGCCTCCAGTACGACAACGTACCCGACCACCTGGACATCCTCGTAAACTTCAGCATGCTCAAAGACCTCAGCAGTCCTCCCTACATCGAAGGCCAGGTAGCTAATCTGACTGATGTAGATCCACCCATCATCGGCCAGCTGGTTGACGCCTTCAACGCAGACGAACTTACACCACCATAAAAGCTTGAAAGAATCCAAGGTCTGAGACTGAGTGACGATCCACTGCCAGTTTCTCAGAAAAACCGTCTGCAAGATACGCACTCTCTATTCAGCACGGCTACTGAAACCTATCACCGACCAAGGGTTCAACAGAGCCACAAAAAATATCTGGAGAGCAGGATTTCAAAAGAGGCGAGATTACAGGAATTCTCTTTTTGAGGAAACTTTCTTCCCCTGTACGCTGATTAGCTCGACGCTGGGGAGGAGGTCATCTTTGGTTTCACCCACTCGTGTAGTTGCCCCTCCAGATAGTCCCCTGGACTCACCATGATGATGCTCCGAACGAGAATGAGTATGGCCAGTGATAACAAGATCAAGTGGAATATTGGAAGAGTCCAGAAGTCGGTTTAGTGAACAATCGGGGCTGCCACTTGCTGTAAATGGAGCTATAGACTGATGGAGACAGAGCACCGTTGCTATATCCTCTGGTGCACGTTCAAGGTCAAGAACGAAATCAGTCCAATCAGACTGGTGATCGACCCCGTAGAATGCTACTGCGTCCCCGATTACTTCGTAACGAGAGCCCAAATGTACAACAAGACCATCATCGGAAAACCGTTCCATGATCCGTCGGCCAGCTTGTCGTTCGTGGTTTCCATAGATGAAGTAGAACGGAATTCCATGTTCCGCTAACTCGGTCAAGATTCTACGACACACAGCAATATCCTCTTCTTCGATTCCACTCCCTGGGTTGTGGAATAGGTCTCCTCCATGGACGACTGCATCTACGTCTTTTTGAATCGCATATTCTATTGCACCACGGAGTCCCTCTTCCGGGTTTACTGACCAAGACAGTCCACCATAGCTGTGGGTTGTCTTTCCCAGGTGACTGTCGGTCAGAAATAGTATGTCCGAAGAGTTTCCACTTTGAGATGTTCCAAGCTTTTCGATTTTGAGAGAAGAGGTACCGTGAAGGACTTTTCCAGAAGGCCACGAATTTACTGAAACACCGCTTAATCGATACCAGCAACCAATCTCCCAATCAAAGCTCCTGCCCTCCTCTGATTTCTCCCAAACAACGAACGGGAATCGCGTTCCATTGGAATCCTCCAAGCTCAACTCAAAAGCGCGATTCTCCTTTTCTGCGAGAGAGCAATCACGAACACGAACATCAATTTCGTGTTGGGTATTCTCCTCGAGATCCTCGTATAGCGTCTCCACAGAGAAACTCGACCGTACACGGTGATAAATCGGATTGGTTACCTTATCAGATGGAGTGATAACCCTCTCACCGCTCCAAACAGCAACAAGGCAGGTAGAGAGATTTGTTTCTGGCTTACTTATCCCAGTAATCGGCATCTGGCTCCGGCCAGACTTCGCTCGCTCGTTCCGAAAGCCACTCCCCACGCTCTGCTATTGTTTCCTCGTTCCATTCGTCTGGCCAACTTGTGACAAGGTGCTTATTCAAACGTAGAACTGTGTGGTCTTGAATCGCATCGCGCTTATCATCCCATGCTGAATTGGATATCGACGGATTCAGCTTATCAGTGAGGATTGTGAGATTCCCTACCCTATCCTTCGCATCGTCACGCTCCATATGTTCTACTTCAGCAGGCCGTTCACCGGGGAGCGACCAATGTGCAGACCACTTCTGAGGGAGGATGTGTTCAATCTCCAAGTCCTGGGTAAACTCTAGAGTTTCGCTGTATCCAGTGTCACGTAACTCCCGTTCAATAGCTGCGAACACCATCTTGAGCCGTCGTTGATTGATGACTGCCCAGTACTCCAGATTCACCATCGAATCAGTCAACTTCTCATCGCTGGGCCAATAATCGCTTTCGCCCTCTTTGCTGCGGAAGAACTCGACGACAGTATCTCCGACACGCCCATCGTCGCTCGTTTTGAGTTCGTCTAGAAGCTCGATGAAGATTTTATTGTAGTTCTTTGAGGTCAATCGTGACAGCATCCGACGCATCAACCAACTCTCGATAGCTTCAATGGCTTTCACTCGTTGGGGCTTTGGGACGCTTTCTTCACCGAAAATCCAGAGGAGAACCGGATATGGTGTCGTCGTATCGAGCACGTCCAATCGGCGGAAGAAGATTCCTTCTCGGGAGCCCCGATCCGGTTCAGAGATAGTTTCGTAAATGGATGCGTAGTAGTCGATGTCCTTTACAATCTCCTCAACGGACTGGTCAGACCTGTCCAAATACTTCCGAAATGCTGGGAATAGCTTCTTTGCACGTACTTGCTGGCTCATCTGCATCGTGAGCCAGTGCATGATGAACACATCTATCCTTGGACGATCCAAGCGGCCCTGAGAGACATCTACCCGCCATTCGTCCTCGTCGAACTGCTTCCAGTACTGGTCGTGCAGTTCGCCGGGATCGTTGTGTTGGAGCGTCGCCTCTCGAAAGAGGTAGTTCTTAATCAGATCTGCGGCGAGCAACGGTGTCCCACGCGCATTCAACGTCTCGAAAATCACTTGCGCGTCGTCGCTCGATTCAAGATCGATTACGACGACACGCAGAAGGTGCCACATCGTCGTGACGAGCGCATCAAGATGTTCTTCGGTGGACTCGTCACCTGATTCCGCCCACTCCCTGATCTCGTCACTGAAATACTGGAAACACTCTTCCAGGTTTTCGTCATCATCAAGTTCTGTATGATCCGACTCCGGGTCTGAGAACGTCATCACGTCGATGAACGCATCCTGATCAGCTTCGATTGGCCAGACTTTCAACCGGTCAGTCTCGGTGGAGGTCAGATCCTTGTCGTTGAACATCAGTTTCTCCACCAAGGATGCGGGCTCCTTATGACCGAGATCAGTCGCCACGGAGTGTACCGCAGACAGGAGCACTTGGAGCGTAATGAGGCGCTGTTGACCGTCGATGATCTCTCGCGTCTCTAGTTTTTGTGTTGGCGTTGATTGCTGGTCGAGAACGATGGCCCCCAAGAAGTGTGGAGACGTGTTTTGTTGGGCTTCTTGGCGTTCAATACTGGTATCTGCCCCTGCTTGTCGATCCATCAGTTCGTCCACAACGAGCTGGAGATCCTCCCAAAGGGGCTGCCAATGTTCGTCCTCTTTCCATACGTAGGGGCGCTGAAACCGAGGGACGACGTACCGCGTGTCTTTTCGAAAGATATCCTTCAGATCGAGGGTATCCGCTTTCATTGATGATTTACCATTCCGGAGACTTCCGTATAAGTCGTTCCCACGGGCGTATTTTTCCGAGACCATCGCACCAGCCGAGACGAGACACCCCTCGTTGTGAGTGGTCGAAATTCCTCCTTGCTCCATCACAGTGACGAGTCGCACGTCGCTTGTTCGCCGCCCGGTCAGCTCCTTGGGAGCACATCGGCTCCAGTAGAGATCATGAGCTTAGGCGGTACAGCAGGAGAGATCTGGGGCAGTCAACAACCGCCGCTACAGTCTACGTACCAAGTAGCAGTCACATCAAAACTCAGACAAACACACACAGAGTGTCACTTCCAGTCTGAGCGTTCTGAAAGGGGGTGGAGGGAGACCCAGGATGGTTTTCACCTGCAAAGACCTTATTACAAACCACAACTGACCATTACCGTAGTGGGTAGAAACAAGCGTTAATTACGCGGTGCGGTGCGTAGGTTGTTGTTGTTTGATGGCCTGAGAAAACCTGCGGTACCCCTGCCCCCTTCTGAAATTTCGCAGACTGGAACTGATACACTGTGTGTGTTACGTGACTCCCAGACAACATATCAAAAATAGATGATATTATAACAGTAACCAGACTTCTCACCCATCCAGAGGAAATGTATCGGAGCAATATTGCATTCCGGACGTAGAATCTTGACGACGATGAATACTTTCCAATAGATGAAGCAGCGGAGGTACTGTCCGAACTCTATGACCGTTGCGAACCTCTCCTATACGCTTGCGGATCTTTCACAACGGGCTTCCAGCCATCAGTCGGGACATACAAGAACGAGGTTCAATCTTCACGCGGATCGCCGACCGGCACATCACCATACTCTGGACAGGAAACCCATCCTTGACCGAAGGCTCCGCCCAATCCTTCGTCGGGACGCCACTCATGTTTTTCACTACAATTCGGGCATTCCACAAGGGGTGGGTCTTTGACGAGAGCCTCTCCGCCGATATAATGATTGCCCTGGTAGGCGTCGCAATGTTGACAGAGGTTCCCCCACACCTCTTTTTCGAGCGTGTTGCTGTACACGCGTTCAACCGGCGTGTCGTACTCGGCCAATACGCCGCCAATTGGTGTATCGAGATGGTCGTCCCGGGGCCACACGACAGGGGTTTGCTCGCCGCACTGCCAGCACTCTGTCCGCCACGTCAGCAGTTTTTCACGGTCAACTGGGAGATCATCGGGCAACACGACTTCAGAACCTACTCGAGAATGGGATTTGACTCTTTGCGTCCTCCGATCGAACGATCGTCGTTGGCAAATTAGATATCGCGGGGCTGGACGGTCTTGCGGTCGTTAGCTTCGGCACGACGTGCGGCGTCCTCCAGCAACTCCGTGACCTCTCCATCAAGGGCCTCGTAAAAGTCGGCTGCCACGTTCATCTCGTTGAGCGATTCCTTCACGGTGGACTTGACAATCAGGTCTGCCATACAGGGAAGTCTTCCGCCAGTTGCTTCATAAACGTTCTCAAACCGGGCAAGACGGGTGCTCTCGAACCGATCTAGGTGTCAGGCCTGGCCAGCAACCGGGGCCGCATATTCCTCCATCAGCTCAACGACATCATAGACGTGGATACCGGTTTTGAACCAGAGCACGCGATCGGCGGCCTCGCCGAAGTCCTCCTCGGCGCAGTCCAATCGCTCCGACACAGCGACCACCAAGTTATCGATATCAGCCGCTCGAATCTTCGAGAGTTTCTCTTCGAGATACTCGGGCGTCCAAAAGCCAACGATCTCAAGGACTGCGCGGCGACCGTCAGGATGCTCAACGGCGAAGTCGGGAAGCATCACCTCTTCACCGAGATCCAAGACGTCGTCCTCGCGTACCAGCTCCCACTCAGTGGTCGCTCGCTCCCACTTCTCGGCAAGCGTCCGCTCGACATCGCTATCGAATTCCTCGCCGGCGCTGTAGTGCGAGTTGAGTGGGTCAGTATGGTCAAGCGCGAGCGAACGCGTCCGGCTACTCGCTTCGTCGTCTGCAATCGTGGCTTCCATCTCCCAGCGGTCACACAGCGCGAGCGCGGGCAGGAAGTTCGCCAGCCGAATGCCGTATTTGCGGGTCTGGGAGAACAGCGACGCCGGGCCGTCCAACACAGCTTCATACCCCTCGGCATAATCCGTGCTGGCCACACGCTCGCCCTCTGCATCGATTGGATAGATGCGATGCATCAGTCCGAACAGCTTCATGTAGCTGAACACCGTCGAAAAGTGATCCCACACGCGGATGTGCTTCTTCGTGGCGTCGTACAGCACGGCCTGTGCGAGCGCGAGATTGTAGCGGTCGAGCAACCAGTCCACCGTGATCTCATCTTCCTGGTAGCGATTGTCGGACTGCCCCGTGAGTTGGGTCGTCGATGACCCGCTCTCGTCTGCGGCATAGTCCTCGTAGAGACGATTGCCAAATCGAACAAGACGCTTGTTGCGCTCCAAATCCGCGTACATCCCCCGATAACACTCCTCCAACGAGATGCCCAACTCATCGGCCACCCCGCTGTACACCTCAAGCTTCTGCGTATCCTCGCCGAGCGTGGGCTGGCGCACGATTGGATACTGCTGATTAGCTTTTTCGAAGAGCTGTTGGCGAATCTCGCGGGGCGCTACCGGCGCGACGGTCTCGAACTCACATTCGTCACGGAGGAGTTTCGCCAAGCCTTGGATGATCTTGTAGTCGGTATCCGCGATGGTTAATTCGTCAATCGCGTCATCGAGGTCGCCCTTTGACTCCCCGAGATGAGCGTCGAAGAGGTCGATCAACTCGTGGGCAGTCTCACGATACTGCTGCTCGTCAGGGTCGATGAATAGGGGCTGTACGGCCTCGTCGGTTGTGCGCGAGCGGGCGAGGTCAGCTGTCAGCATCACTACTCACCCCTTGACGGCGCCGCTGAGAGACGTAGTTTTCCTTCGTGTTCGCTGCGATGATTTCGTAGAGTCGAGCGGGTTGGCGGTCGTCCGTGGGCCGGAGAATACGACCGAGCCGCTGGGCGTATTGACGTTTCGATGCACTTCCTGAAAGAATGATCCCGACGTTCGCAGCGGGCACGTCGATGCCCTCATCCAGTACTTGTGAGGTCGCCAGCATCGAGTATTCGCCAGCGCGGAACCGCTCCAGTATCTCGGTGCGCTCGTCAGTCTTGGTCTGGTGGGTGATACAGGGGACGATGAATTCTTTCGAGATATCGTAGGCGAACTCGTTGTTGGCGGTGAAAATGATGACGCGGTCGTCGTGGTGGCGTTTGATGAGGTTATCCAGCGTGTCGAGTTTCTTCTCAGCAGTGCGAGCAATTTCCTCGGCCCGCTGTTTGGCAATCAGGGCTCGTCGTCCCTCTGGATCGTAGGATGTCCGCCGCAAAAACTTCTGATAGCCTTCCTCTTTCCAGAGGTCGAACTCGTGGCTGTCAACGTAGTCGCGGTAGAGCTGGTACTCCTCATCGTACGTGTCTCGTTCTGCTTCGGTCAACTCGACAGAGAGGTGAATCGTCTCGTACTCGCTGAGGAACTCGCCGGTGAGATCGTCCACTGCTTCCTCGTAGACGACCGGGCCGATCAGCTCTTTGAGCACTTCGTGCTTGTCGTCGGCACGCTCATAGGTGGCAGTCAGCCCCAGTCGATAGGGGGCAATCGTCATTTCGGGGATTTGCTGGTAGGTCGGTGCTGGCAGGTGATGTACCTCGTCCACGACAAGCAACCCGAAGCGGTCACCATACTCATTGATGTAACGGTAGGCACTATCGTAGGTGGTGACCGTGATAGCGGTCACATCATGGGAACCGCCGCCAAGCACACCGACACCTGCTGAGAGCTGGTCGCCGAACGCGTTCGTCAGCGTCGCGTGCCACTGATTCATCAGGTCAATTGTCGGCACGACGACGAGCGTGGCAACGCCGGCGTCGGCGATGGCCTGGATGCCGAGAAAGGTCTTCCCGCTGCCGGTCGGGAGAACGACGCTGCCTTGCCGTCCCTGTTTGCACCACGCGTCAAGGGCGGCCTGCTGGTAGTCGCGGGGTTCGATCTGGACGCTCGGCGTGAGGGCGAGGTCGGGATAGGCACGGGCCTCATCCTTAATATCGATATCTGGTTGTGTACTCTGCTGGAGTTCTAGTTGCCCGTCGCTGCTCTGGCTGTCAGTCCACGTGCCAGCCCAGTCTCGGATAGAGCGATAGAAGCGGGCTTGAGCGCGATACTCATCGACGCGGTCGTCCCACTCGGCGTGGGGTACCGCATCTGGAGCATCCCTGAGCAGCAGCGTCCCGTCGTCAAACTCGATTCGCATGTCGATTGCTGAGAGAGCCTTTGCATCTGAGGCGGTTATCTGTACTGGTACCCGTACTGCGGGCGTTCGGTCAGGAGTTGCCACCGGTAGAGGGTGTCAGGCAACAATCACATACCCTCGTGGCGGATGCCGACAAACGGGCAGTACACGTCCTGCACCGAACGATAGGTAGGTCGTCTGACCGAATATTGGCTTCTTTCGTTACTCGATTAATCACAAAATCAATCTGTGTGATAATGTTTTGGGTTGATGAGTGTCCGGGATAATTCTAGACCACAGGAGACGAAGATGACTGTTCATGACAAAACTTCTGCCCCGGATCTCAAGGGTTCCAATACTGGGACGGGTGAGAAGTCACGCCGTTCGGAGCGTACAGCTCTCGATCGGGAGCTGGTAGCCGATATCTCGATCGTGAGAACGTTCCCGAATCCAGGCTCTCCCGATACAGAGTGGGCAGCAATCTGCGAAGGCGAGAACGGGATTTGGTATATCGAACAACTCAATTCACAGAGCTCCGATCAGCCTTACTACGTTGTGTCTCAAGGTAGCCACAATGACCAGAAGGGGTACTCTCGTGGACGACTTCTTTATATCTGCTCATCGCTTGATGTTGCGTCTGCGGTCATCAATACCAGGTAGTCAGATGAAAGACTGGCCAAGAAGACGACCGCTTTTGCACTACCTAGTCGTCGCTGGAAGTGGCCTGAAATGAATCTGGGGATATGTCTGCAATGCGGGAGATTCGCAGCGGTGTTTCCTGACAGCGATACCCTACCATCAGACGAAGAGTGCCCGGGGTGTGGTGGTACAGAGTTCAAGAATAACGACTCGGACTGCATGATACACACTTTGTATCTACCGAATCGGACGACTGAGACTCACGAGGAACTCCTGTGACCGAGATACGCAGTGTATCTTGCACGGCGATGTGAATATCCTCTGAAACTGGCAGGAACTCCAGTGGTCAATTCGCAGGTATACTGATCGCCTTTATTAGTGCTAAGATTGTGAAATGAACAGAAGTATGCGACAACTGAGAGTCGTGACGCTACCCGACCGGCGTGCGCGGGAGAGGTGGGTGTCACGACTGCACTGCTCACCCTCATTGTGAGTGGTCGAAAATCCTCCTTGCACTATCACAGTGACGAGTCACACGTTGCCTGTTCGCCGCCCGATCGGCTCCTCGGGAGAACATCGATTCCAGTGGAGGTCATGAGAACAGTGCGCACATCCCGCAAGTTGTCACAGAGTGGATCGTTCAGTACAGACGTTGTCCTGGTCACCCTCACTAATCGTAATAGCTCAACCGATCTACAACGTCCGCAAAGGCAACATTCTCTCGAACGTCAGTAATCTCCACAGAGACTCGCTCACCTAGTCCCGTGTCGGGGACAATAACAACAAATCCACGTTCAACACGGGCGATCCCATCACCCTGCTCTCCTAAATCTTCAATCTCCACATCACGCGTGTCACCTTCTTCGACGGGGAGCTTCGATACCCTACGTTCTCGCTCCGATGTATTGCCTGTGTTTTGTCTCTTATCCTCAGACGGTAAAATCGCCACTCGGAATGTTTCGTTTTCCTGTATCTCACCGAGCTGAAGCTCTTGTTCCGGAACTTCAATACGATACGACCCGTCTCGTTCCTCAACCCGTGCAGAAAACAAACATCGAAGTTGCTCCGAGATATCCATCAGATTTGCCTCTTGGACGAGATACGCGAGGCAGGACACTTGACTCTACTGTCGCACATGCGTTTCGGTATCCATGCAAACCGGTCAAGTAGCGCGGCTATCGCTCGCTCGTTACTCGGGCCTCACCACATCGTCACACGCAGGGCACTCAGCCCAGATACCCGCAGTCCCGTCGTCTTTCGTATACTCAACGAGAAGCCACGCGCTTGGAATCCGCTCGTCGCAGTCCGGACACCGACCGAGTATTGACGTGTCCTCAGTCATGGAAAGGGGTGGAAGGAGCGTGTGACAAGACTCCTTCCACTCTGATATTTGATGATCTCTCATGTAAGCTTTTGGCGGGTTAGCGTCCCGAATCCACCGAGCTTCGGGAGAATACGCTCATCCAGTCGCATTAACGCACTACCCCCAGAAGATCCTGCTACGTTTAGAGCATGTGGGTTGGCTCGTTCATCCACCAGATTTCGTGTGGAACGACGTTCCAGAATCGAAGCTGGTGAGTTCATCAATCCGAGCTTCTAACTCCTCGATTTCCTGCTGAAGCTCTTCGGTATCCTCGTCCGTGGCAGCAAGCTGGTCTTTCAGTCCCTGAAGTCGAGACGCTTTCTGTTCCTCGTATACCTCGGCCTTTCGGACGTATTCACTCTCCTCAAGCTCGTACACATCAGATTCAGCAAGTTCAGTGACCTCCAGTGCTTCGTCGACCTTGTCCACGTCCACGCTCGTCACACGCTCGCGGTCGATACCCGCGTCTTCCAATAGGTCGAGAACCTCATCTTCGTCTTTGAGCGAGCGGTTCCGTCGGGACGTGCGTTGGACAGACCCGTACTGGCCGCTGACGGGCTGGTCATGGTGAAGCCGATCAAGGAGTATGCCACGCACGTCTTGCCGGAGGTCATTAGCGTTCCGTTGCACATCCGAGAGAAACGTATAGAGATTGACTAGCGCGGGAGTTTCCATCCCCTCCAAGTCGGTCGGATCGTGACGTTCAAGCGCATCAATCAACAGGAGTGCATCGGCGTAAACTGGGATGTCCGGCTCCTCCCGCTCGCCGCTCTCGCTGTCCACGTCGTGAGCATCAACCAGCGGTGAGCCTGTCGGCGTCTCTGACTCCGTCAAAGTCCCCTCTCGGTCGTCAAGCTCAAACCGGGGATGCAGACTTAGCACAGTCGCGTATGGCTCGGCGTCCGGTGGCAGTCGGTCAAGGTCAAAGCCGCCGGTGGCGTCTGTCACCCGCTGAAACAGCGTCTCAAACTGGTCACGCTGGAGTGGGACGGTGCTGTCGTCGTCACGATACTGGATGAGAATCCGATGTTCTTGAACATCGGTCAGACGGAAGGGTTTGCGCGACAATGCTGTGAATAATGTTGCATCAGACGGCAGCTCCTCGGCATTGTCGAGAATAGTATGCCAACTTGCACTAAATGGCATACGTCATCTTCAGCAGCACAGGTCAAAACTCCACGGGCGACTGAACAGAACCGAGCGGGAGGAGATTCGAGAGAGAGTAGCGACAGTCTGAATGACGTGGTATCAGCAAACACTGAGTGAACTATACGGCGCAGATCTACCTCTGAATGATTTCTGTCGATACCAGCGTGTAACGGAACTGACTATAACCGGTCGGCGAGCACCACGGGTATTCTCATGTGGATAGGGACACCGTTGTCGAAATGAAATCGCACACCCCTCGTTGTGAGTGGTCAAGGCTCATCTCGCACCATCACAGTGACAAGTCACACGCACACGTCACAGTCACACATCACAATCGGATCGCCATCGGTGTACCACTCAATTCTGCCGCTGCGCGAGATCTCGGTGACCAGATCATCGCACACGCAATCCTTCTCGACGAAGAAGACGACTAACCCAGCACTCGCTAACACCCCTCAGTGTGAGTGGGTTAGGTGTTCCCAGAGGTTTATCAGTGACTGGTGGGCATTTCACCCAGGCTCCCACCTTCGGTAAGAACACATGTGGGTGAATAATCTCTCTTCACTTCACAATCTTAAATCAACGTGGGGCTGCATCTAAGTAGAACATGGAAGAAACAAATCAATACTCTACATCAAAAGAAGCTATCGAAACACTGAATCAATGCAAGCAAACCGGTGACAAAGTCAAAATCACCGAAGATGCACTCGATGCCATCGGCATCAACCATAACACCCGAGTCGCCAAATGGGAACGCAACAACCTCCCAATCACCTACAACCTGCACCGCAAACACGGAGCATGGCTACTCATCGAGACACACACGAACCAGCAAGGCCCAGAACGTACAATCCACTACATCACCGCCGGGAACCCATCGGTCGAACACGAAGAACTCGATCTCGATGCCGCCCGGGAACTCCTCGAAACCGTCGAAAACTGGACAGCAAACACCGACCAAACTATCGATGCCATCGAAAACCGGCAGATGAGCATCGGCGAATGGTGGCTTGACGGCGTCATCGACGGCGGTCTTGCCGTAATCGGAGGCGAAAATCGGATGCACTTCACTTCACCCACCACCACAATCGAGTACCACGGTGCACCGGAGCTCAATCGCACCGAGAGAAGCATCCTGCACGATGCACTATCGGCAACACACCCGATTGTCGGCGACCACGTCCAAGGGTACCAGCATCCCTTCAACGTTGAATTCTCCGTTGAAGTGACCTGGGACACAGACCGACTGAATCCAGAAGAACTCGTTGAGGGAGACACGGCCTAACTCACTCATGAATCCAGTCTGGATAGTTGGTATACCAGAGTACCACCCGGTTCTCAAATAAAATGAGAGTTAGCGAGACCGGGACACCCCACTATCGATTTGTTCCGTTAGCGAATCAACCGTCGGCGTGGTGGTGACCGAACATCCGATACGTTTGCTCAACACTCGCAACATGCCAACGAATCATCTCCTCTGTGACCTCTCCGTGCCCCTCCCTAATCGCATCCAAATCCAGCAGTTCCTCGATCGCCTTTCTCGACGCCTTACTCTCCACAGCCAGAGTATCGATAGTCTCCTGCACGTCAGGCTCGCCGTCAGTCATTGCTCAATGATGCTCGCCGACCGATAATAATCACAGGGTCGCCTCAGAAGTGACGTCAAACGGCACAACCCATCCAAACACCCGGTCAATCGCTCCCCCCGTTGTGAGTGATCTAGAACGCCAGGACTCATCCCTCAGTGTGAGTGGTAGAAGGCCGAAGACACATCCCTCAGTGTGAGTGGGTGAATTAAACGACGACCCTACTCCCTCTCTCGCAACTCCACCGCGAGCGCCTCAAGCGTATCGCCCTTCTCGGCGGCACGTCCGGTCGCACTACCATGGCCAACGATCCATACACCATCCCCAGCATCATGTACTATCGTCACCTCCTCGATAGCAGTCACATCCAAGTCGGGGAAGTAGCCCTGTGCTATTTCATCATCTAACATCTCTCGATTTTTCGGCGGACATCAAAACCACTATCTCAAGCCCGCTACAAAGTATCAGCAACGTTTGAGATGTGAAATAAAGAACTCGCAGTCACCCGTGAAAGTCACGCGTCACAGTCACGAGACACAGTGACGTATCACAACCACACCCCACAGTCAGGGTGCCTCCATCGCGCGCGCCACAGGATCAGCCAAGATCGACTCCACCACCCCCGCAACTACCGGCAACAAACACCTCGAAATAGAGGATTCACACCAAAATGGGTATAGTCCCGGGCGGATTCGAACCGCCGTCATGGGCTCGCTTCCGTGACGGAGCGTACCGGACACGTCCAAAGGCCCATATGATTGGCCACTACACCACGGGACTCCTCGTTTCACTCGTCGTCCCGTGTCGTTCGCGAATCCAAGGGATTCGCTCACCACCACGGGACTTCTCACTGCGTTCGAAGCCCCGTGAGGATCGCAGTTCCAGAGGAACTGTTCACCACCACGGGACTTCCTGATAGGGAATAGACGACGGCATCACAATAGTGTTACTTTTCGGCGTGAGGGGAAACGGCTATCTGTCCCTCCTCGGCTCGTCGATGACAGCTCCGGCAGAGCGTAAGGACGTTCTCCATCGTATGTGCGTCCTCGGGGTTGTCGTACGACCGAACTGGCTGAAGATGATGAACATCTGGATTCCGATCGAGTTCCGCCTTCTCTGCGCCACAATACTGGCACGTGTATCCATCTCGCTCGAGTGCTCGCCGGCGAATACGCCACCACGGACGACCGTATTCGATCGTACCGCCCTCCCACTGATGGTGGTCCGGGCCGACGACATTCTCCGAAAGCCAGTCTCCATAACAGTCCAACGTACAGAAGAAGCCCCGTTTCTGTTCGTCGACCCTCGCCGGACGAACCTCGAGGCTGTTCCCACAAGACTGGCACCGTACCGTTATTCTGTCGCCTTTTACAGCGTAGTTGTCCGGGAGGAGGCCCTCGGCAGCTTCGACACACTCCGAACAGTAGACGCCTTTCTTGGACGACGGATAATACGAAAACGTCGACCCACAGCGTTTACAGTCCGCAGTTTCCGTGGCATTGCTCCAGTTTCCGTTGTGTTCGCCACCGTTCGGATTACAGCTCTCGCAGTAGTCTCGCTGTGCTTTCGGATCGTAGAACTCGGTTTCACAGCCGCTACACGTTCGGTTCGGAAGCGGATCACCGTGTACCTTCGTGTGATGCTGTCGCATTCCTTGCGTCGTCCGGAGCGATTTCCCACACGTCGGACAATCCATGCAGTGGGGTGGCCTCGGTATCGCATATAAACCTGCGGCTGGTCGTGATTGTGACGACGCGCTGCGGCCAGCGAAAACACGGTATACCCAAGTGGGAATACTGCCGATAACTGTCGGAAAGAGGTTACAGGTAGCCTTCCTCGGCCAATCGCTCGAGCCCGTCCTCGAGCCGCTCCTCGCTCGCCGCATACGAGATTCGCGCGTAGCCGGGCGTCCCGAACGCACTCCCCGGCACGGTCGCGACGTGGGCGTCCTCGATCGCGCCCTCGCACCACGCCTGATCGTCATCAGCAACGGGGAGCATCATGTAGAACGCGCCCTCCGGCACTGCGACATCGACGTCGTGCTCGGCGAGCACGTCGACGACCAGATCGCGGCGCTCTTCGAACGCGTCGGTCATCTCGGTGACGGCGTCCTCGGTCTCGAGCGCCTCGAGGCCGGCGTGCTGGACGAAGTTGACGGCGGAGGAGACAGAGTGACTGTGGAGTTTGCCGGCCTGATCGATCAGCTCCTCGGGGCCGGCGAAGTAGCCCAGTCGCCAGCCGGTCATCGAGTAGGCCTTCGAGAAGCCGTTGACGGTGACGGTGCGGTCTGCCATCCCCTCGAGCGTGCCGAGACTCGTCGGGTCGACGCCGTAGGTAATCTCCTTGTAGATCTCGTCGGAGATGACGGTGATGTCGTGTTCGACGGCAAGGTCGCGGACGCCTTCGAGCGCTGCGTCGGAGTAGACGGCACCGGTCGGGTTCGACGGCGAGTTGACGATCAGCAGCTTCGTTTCGTCGGAGACCGCGGCCGCGAGGTCGTCGAGTGCGGGCTCGAGCCGGAAGTCGGAGTCCGAAAGGTCGACGCGCGTGAGATCCCCACCGGCCATTTTCACCATCGCCTCGTAGGAGACCCAGGCGGGGTCGAGCAGGGCGACTTCGTCGCCCTCTCCGACGAGCGCCTGGACAATTTCGTACAGTGCCTGCTTCGCGCCGGGTGTGACGATGATCTCGTCCGTGCTATGATCGAGCCCGTCGTCGGCCAGCTTGTCGGCGATCGCCTCGCGCAGCTCGAGGATGCCGGCGGAGGTGGTGTAGCCGGTGTGGCCGGCGTCCATCGCGTCCTTGCCGGCCTCGACGATGTTCTCGGGTGTGGGGAAGTCGGGTTCGCCGACGCTCAGGTCGACGACGTCTGCGCCGTCGGCCTCGAGTTCGGTGGCGAGCGCGGAGATGGCAAGCGTTGCGGACGGTTCGACTCGGCTGACGCGGTCGGTGAATTCCATCGTCATTGTGGATCTAGTCTGAATCGGCAGCACTGGGGTCGGGGAGTTCGTTAACGAGATCGAGCGCGCCGTCGACGGCTTTCGCCGCGTTTGCGACGCGTTCGCGCGCCTCGGCGGCGGACATCCCGGGGCCGGTCACGCCGAGGGTTACGGGCGTATCGCGCTCGAGACTCACGTCGGTGAGTCCCTGGGCGGTAGCGTCCGTGATCACCTGGTCGTGGTCGGTATCGCCGGTGATGACCGTCCCGATGACGGCCACCGCGTCGACGTCCTCGCGGCGCGCGAGCCGGTCGGCCGCCAGCGGCGCGTCGTAGACTCCCGGGACGCGGACCGTCTCGTACACCTCGGCGCCCGCGGCGGTGGCTGCCTCGAGCGCTTCCTGCTCCATCTGCTCGGTGATCGGACGGTTGAATTCCGCGACCACCAGTCCGAGCGCGGTCATAGGCGAGCGGTGGAGAGGGCGGGTAAAAGAGGTACCGTTCTCGGGTGGCCGCGTACCGACACGCTGCCACCGGATGAGTGTCCAGTCCGTTCAATTGCGATGTCGGCTTCCTCCCGTTTGGCGACCTCACCCGCCGTTTTCGCTCTGCACCACGACGTCGCCGTTGGTCGTGTCGACTCGCAGCCGACGTGTCCCGTCACCGAGCGTCACCTCGATCGAATCCTCGCTCGTGGCCTCCGAACCGTCGAACCCCTCGAGCGAGACCGCTCCGTTCGTCGTCGAGAGGCTGACGGTCGCGTCGAGCGAGGGAGGTGCGCGAACGGTGACCGCACCGTTGGTGCTCTCGGCCGTCAGATCGCCGTCGCCATCCGCGACCGTGATGTCGATGTCGCCGTTGGTCGTGTCCGCGCGAACGTCGCCGTCGACGCCGGTCACCCGAACCGACCCGTTGGTACTGTCGGCGACCAGTGCCCCGTCGACCCCCTGGACGTCGATCTCGCCGTTGGTCGTGTCGGCCGTCAGCTCGCCGGTCACGTCTCGAACCTCGACATCACCGTTCGTCGTCGCCGCACGAGTCACCCGAACGCCGTCGGGAACCGTCGCCTCGAGGTCAAGTTTCGGGTCGGGACCGAACAGGAACGGGACGTCCTCTTGTTGCGTTTCGACCGTGAGACGTCCGTCGTCGCGACTGGTCTCGATCGACAGCGACTCGAGGGCGTCCTCGGTGGGGGCCGCCTTGTGACCCCGAAGCTCGACTGTGTCGCCCTGTTTGCCCTCGACGGTGACCGACCCGTTCTCGGCCGAGAGTGAGAGCGAGCTGAGATCGTCGGTCTCGTACGTTTCCGTTACGGTCTCCGTTTCACCTCGTCCCGTCGCGAGACAGCCGGCGAGCGACGCGAGTACACTCAGTCCCCCTCCGGCGAGCACTCGACGTCGTGAGACGTTCGATTTCATATTCCTATCCGTGGCTTGCCACATAGATATATAATACTGTCCGATTTCCGAGGTGGGCACTCTGCACGAAGGTTTTTATAGGAAAGCGAAGCCGCTACCCCGTCTCTCGAGCGACGGCCCATTTGAGAATTCTTAAGCGCGGGCGACGAGAATCGGCGCGCATGACGACGCTACGGACGCCGGGACCGACGATCGGCGTAGTCGGCGGGGGACAGCTCGGGCGAATGCTCGCCGAAGCGGCCGCGCCGCTGGGCATCGAGGTGGTCGTGCTCGATCCGACGCCGGACTGTCCCGCCGCGCCGGTGGCTCGCGACCAGATCGTCGCCGGGTTCGACGACGAGGCGGGAATCCGCGAACTCGCTGCGCGCGCCGACGTCCTCACGTTCGAAATCGAACTCGCGGATCAGGACGTGATGGAGCGGGTGAGCGACGACACTGGCACACCCGTTCACCCGAAGCCGTCGACGCTCGAGACCATTCACGACAAACTCGTTCAGAAACGCGACCTCGAGGACGCCGGTGTTCCGGTGCCGCCGTTCCGCGCGGTCGAGGACGCCGACGACGTCCGCAGGGCGATCGACGACTACGGCGCGCCGGTGATGTTGAAGGCCCGCACCGGGGGCTACGACGGGCGCGGGAACGTCCCCGTCGAGTCGAAAGCTGACGCCGAAGACGCCCTCGAGTCGGTCGCCGGCCCGGCGATGGTCGAGTCGTTCGTCGACTTCGAGCGCGAGGTGTCCGTCATCGCGGTCAAGGGCGAGGACGAAATCGCAACCTTCCCGATCGGGGAAAACATCCACGAGGACGAAATCCTTCGGGAAACCGTCGTTCCGGCGCGCTCGAGCGAGGCCGTTACCGAGCGCGCTCACGCGGTCTCGCGCGACGTGCTCGAGGTGATGGACGGGCGGGGCGTCTACGGAATTGAGTTGTTCGAAACGCGCGAGGGGGAAATCCTGCTCAACGAGATCGCGCCGCGCCCGCACAACTCGGGTCACTGGACGATCGAGGGTGCCCAGAGCTCGCAGTTCGAACAGCACGCGCGGGCGGTACTGGGTTGGCCGCTCGGGTCGACCGAGCTGCGTTCGCCGACTGTTCTGACGAACCTGCTGGCTGACGTCGACGAGGAACGACGCGCGGAGTTAAGCGACATCGACCACGTCCTCGAGACGCCCGCCGCGCATCTCCACTGGTACGGCAAGCGGCAAGCCCGACCGCTGCGCAAGATGGGCCACATCACCGTCTCGGGCGAGACCGAGGACGCCGACGTCGAAGCGCTACTGGAGGTCGCGCGCGACCTCGAGGAGCGTGTGACGTTCCGGACGTAGCCAGCCGACTGCGGGTCGTCCCGCTCGCTCGGTCCGTTTGCCACTGTTTCAAGTCACTCGCCCGACCACCACCAGCTATGAGCGACAGCGTCAGCGAACTGATCGAGCGCCTGGACCGCGAGGCCGAACAGGATCGCCCGTCCGAGGAAACCCCGGACGTCGGGATCGTCATGGGCAGCGACTCCGACCTCGAGACGATGATGACCGGCGGGACGCGCCGGGGTGCCTACGACGCGTTCGTCGAGGAACTCGGCTTCGCCGAGCAGACCGACTTCGAGAACCCGCCCGCGGAACGGTTCACGTTCGAGACCTACGTGACCTCAGCTCATCGAACGCCGGACTTAATGACGACTTACGCGGAGACGGCCGAAGAGCGGGGCCTCGACGTAATCATCGCCGGTGCGGGCGGGAAATCCGCGGATCTCCCGAACATGACCGCATCGATCGCGTATCCGCTGCCGGTGATCGGCGTTCCGGTCCAGGAGAAGTCCGTCGACAGCGTCATCGGGATGCCCACGGGAGCGCCGCTGGTCGCGGTCGACGCCGGCAAGTCCTTTAACGCCGCGCTGTCGGCCGCCCAGATTCTCGCCCGCCAGCACGAGTCGGTTCGTGATCGACTCGTCGCCTACCACGAAGATCTGCGCGAGGGCGTCGGGGACGTCTCTCGAGAACTCCACGACTCCGGGACGCCGGCGTTCCGGGACCGAGATCGGTAAGCCTCGGGACCGGTATCGGTGAACTCCGAGACCGGGATCAGTACCGTCGCCCGTACCGAGGGGAGGATATTCCGCGTGTCTCTGACACTGTGAGCGGTGCTCTCGGTCGCGCTTCCAGTCGAGCGACCGACTCGGCTGCGTGGCAGAAATTACCGCCGTACGCGGCGCGTCATGGTTGATTTCGGCCTCGAGTAATACCGTATTACCGATCCGTTCACCCTACACATAGCTATATATAGTATACGGTGATTATTTACGAGGATCTATTCGCTCTGAACCCCCTCTCTGGCCCGTGTTTCCCCGAAAAATGAAGAATCAACCCTTATGTGCGTGCGGTTTGAAGCCTCGAACGTTACCGAGATGAATGATTGGATCGCTATCGGGGCGCTGGCACTCGTCGGAGTACTGATACCGTTCAGCATGATGGCGGTATCGTACCTCCTGCGACCCACCGTGCCCGAAACGAGCAAACGCGCCACCTACGAGAGTGGCGAGATTCCGACCGGCGGAACGCGCATCCGGTTCAATATTCAGTACTACATGGTTGCGCTTCTGTTCGTCATCTTCGATATCGAGGCCGTCCTCCTGTTCCCGTGGGCGGTCGCCTATCAGGATGCGCTCGCGGCGGAGGAAATCTCGCTCGTCAGTGCGCTCGGGCCGATGCTATTGTTCGTCGCCATCCTGCTCGTCGGACTCGCGTGGGCATGGCGCAACGGTGCAGTACAGTGGGCACAGACCGCTCGCCAGCTGGAAACTGACAGACAATGAGTAGCGAACAACCACGCCAGCAAATCTACGACAGCACCGCACCGTCGTCGGACACCCGCGACTCGCGGATCGGTGAGGGTGCCGACGACCGCTTCAACTCCAAGCTTCGCGAGGCCTTCGGTTCGACGCCGTTCATCCTCACGAAGTTCGACAAGTTCATGAACTGGGTGCGGGGCAACTCCATGTTCATGCTCCAGTTCGGAATCGCGTGCTGCAGCATCGAGATGATGCACACGTACGCGATCAAACACGATCTGGATCGCTTCGGAGCCGGCGTTCCGCGCGCCTCGCCCCGACAGGCCGACGTGATGATCGTCCCCGGGACGATCGTCTCGAAGTTCGGTCCCCGCATGAAGCGGGTCTACGACCAGATGCCCGAACCCAAGTTCGTCGTCGGCATGGGCTCGTGTACCATCTCCGGCGGCCCCTTCCAGGAGGGCTACAACGTCGTCAAGGGTGCCGAGGAGATCATCCCCATCGACATCCACGTCCCCGGCTGCCCGCCACGGCCGGAGGCCCTCGTCTACGGCATCGTCAAACTCCAGGAGCGGATCCGCAACGGCGAGTCGACGCCAGTCGTCGTCAAACCGTACGAACTCGAGGAGTTCGGGGACCTGCCGGAGGACGAACTCGTCCAGAAACTGGCAAGCGAGATCGACGAGGACGACCTCGTCATGCGCTACAACTGGGCTGATTCGCCATGAGTACGGGACTCGAGCGAGGACAGCAGCCGCCGGTCGAGGTATCGGAAGACGACCTCGCGGCGCTGATCGATGATCGTGCGCTCGCACGCGACGATCATCTGAACGCGCCCGGGTTCGTTATCCGGCCCGACGACGTCCAGGATGTCCTCACGGACCTGCGTGACGAGGCGGGGTTCGATCACCTCGCAAATCTCACCGCACAGGAGTACGCCGATCGGTACGAATCGATCTACCACCTCCGGAAGTATGCGGATCCGACCCAGGAGGTCTCGATCGTCGTCCCGACGACCACCGATAACCCGGTCAGTCAGACCGCCGAACCGGTCTTCCGGACGGCCGACTGGCACGAGCGGGAAGCCTTCGACCTCGTCGGCATCGACTACGAGGGCCACCCCGATCCGCGTCGGATCCTCCTGCCCGAGACCTGGCAGGGCCATCCGCTCTCGCGGGGCTACGATCAGGAGAAACCGCAGCTCGTGACCCTCTCTGAGCACGCCAATCCGGTCCAGCCGGATCACCACGACGACGAGTCGGATACGATGTTCCTCAACATCGGCCCCCACCATCCGGCCACCCACGGCGTGCTCCACATCGAGACGGTGCTGGACGGCGAGACGGTCGTCGATGTCGATCCCGACATCGGCTATCTGCACCGCTGCGAGGAGCAGATGTGCCAGCAGGGGACCTATCGTCACCAGATCATGCCCTACCCGGACCGCTGGGACTACGTCTCGGCGGGCCTGCTCAACGAGTGGGCCTACGCGCGCACGGCCGAGGACCTCGCGGATATCGAGGTCCCCGAGTACGCCCAGGTCATCCGGACGATGAGCGCCGAGATGTGCCGGATCGCCGCGCACATGCTCGCGCTGGCCACGTTCGCGCTGGACGTCTACGGCGACTTCACCGCCATCTTCCAGTACGGCATGCGCGACCGCGAGGTCATTCAGGACATCCTCGAGGACCTGACCGGGCAACGGCTCATGTTCAACTACTTCCGGCTCGGCGGGGTCGCCTGGGACCTGCCGGAACCCCGCGAGGAGTTCTTCGAGAAGACGCGAGACTTCCTCGACGGACTCCCCGCGAAGGTCGACGAGTACAATGACCTGCTGACCGGCAACGAGATCTTCCAGATCCGGACCCACGACACCGGTATTCTCGAGCCAGAGGTCGCCAAACAGTACGGCTGTACGGGTCCAGTCGCGCGGGGCTCGGGCATCGATTACGACCTCCGTCGCGACGACCCTTACGGCTACTACGAGAACCTCGAGTGGGACGTCGTCACCGAGGACGGCTGTGACAACTACAGCCGCGTCCTCGTGCGCATGCAGGAGGTCGAGGAGTCCGCGAAAATCATCGAGCAGTGTCTCGACCTGCTCGAGGACTGGCCCGAAGACGAGCGGACGGTCCAGAGCAACGTCCCGCGGACGCTGAAACCCGACGCGGACACGGAGGTGTATCGCGCCGTCGAAGGGGCGAAGGGCGAACTCGGTATTTACATTCGCTCGGACGGGACGGACAAGCCGGGCCGGTTCAAGATCCGGAGTCCGTGCTTTCACAACCTCTCGGCGCTACCAGAGATGGCCGAAGGCGAGTATGTTCCCGACCTGATCGCGTCGCTGGGCAGCCTCGATATCGTGCTCGGGGAGGTGGACCGGTAAGATGTCCGGCGTGGCGTCCGTCCCGCTGCAGGATACCGTCTTGCTTCCCGAGCGGTTGGGGAACCTGACGGGGCTCGACCAGTTCGGGCTCGCCGGCGAACTGCTTGCGACCCTCGTCGGGGCGATATTCGTCGGCTCCCTGATGCTCACGATGACCGCCCTCGCTGGCCCGTGGGCGAAGCGGAAGATTACCGCCTCCTTCACGGATCGAATCTCGATCAATCAGATCGGTCCTGCCGGAATCGGGATCATCATCGCCGACGCCGTTCGGATGCTCTCGAAGGAGTTGATCGTTCCCGAGAACGTGGATCGACCAGCGTGGGATCTCGCGCCGATCGTCGTCGTCTCCTCGGCCCTGCTTGGCTTTGCCGTCATTCCGATGGGCAACGGGATCCAACTCGCGGACCCCGAAGTCGGACTCGCGTACGTCTTCGCGATCTCGGGAATCGCGAGCCTCGGACTGGTGATGGCCGGCTACGCGTCGGCGAACAAGTACTCCCTGATCGGGGGACTTCGCGCGGTGGCACAGAACATCGCCTACGAGATCCCGCTGGTCGTCACCGGGATGTCGGTCGTGATCTTCGCCGGCACGCTGCAGATGGGCGAAATCGTCGCGGCCCAACACGAGACGCTGATCGAGATCGCCGGGATATCGATTCCGACGTGGTATGCGTTCGTCAACCCCTTCGCGTTCGTCCTGTTCCTCGTCGCGAACTTCGCGGAAGTCGGCCGTAATCCCTTCGACACGCCGGAGGCACCGACCGAGATCGTCGCTGGCTACCAGACCGAGTACTCCTCGGTCTACTTCGTGCTGATCTACCTCGGGGAGTTCCTCCACATCTTCCTCGGCGGCGCGATCATCGCGACGATCTTCCTCGGCGGACCGGCCGGGCCGATCCTGCCGGGCATCGTCTGGTTCCTCATCAAGATCTGGGCGGTGTTCTTCTTGACCCAGTGGCTCCGTTCGGCGGTGCCACGCGTCAGAATCGATCAACTGATCGAGATCGGCTGGAAGGGGCTGCTGGTCCTTTCGTTCGCCAATCTCGTCCTGACCGCGGTAATCGTGGGGCTGCTAGCATGATCGGGATACTCAAATCGATGGCAACGACGATGAAGCACGCACTGGACGGCTCCACCTTCACGGTGGAGTACCCGGAGACCGCACCCGACGTCTCGCCGCGCTTTCGCGGCGTTCACAAGTTCAGTCAGGAACGGTGTATCTGGTGTCGGCAGTGCGAGAACGTCTGTCCGAACGACACGATCCAGATCGTGATGGACGACCAGCGAAACGGCGAACAGTACAACCTCCACATCGGGCAGTGCATCTACTGCCGGCTCTGCGAGGAGGTCTGTCCCGTCGACGCCATCCTGCTCACGGAGAACTTCGAGTTCACCGCGGACACGAAACACGATTTCGTCTACAACAAAGAGCAGTTGAAAGCGGTACCGTGGTACAAGGACATCGACCCACTCGCCGCACGCGAACCCGACCGGGGCGCGTGGGTCGGCGAGGGTGAGGGGGAGGTCGACTACCAGTAACGGGTCCGCCCGTCCCGCAAACGGGCACTATCAACAATCATGAACTACGAGCTGATCGCGTTCGCGCTGTTCGCCATCGTGACGCTGGCCAGCGCGGTGGGTGTCGTGCTCATGCAGGACCCGTGGCATTCGGCGCTCCTGCTTGGCGTAGCGTTGCTCAGCGTGGCGGTCCACTACGTGATGCTGGCGGCCGAATTCGTCGCCATGATGCAGATCCTCGTCTATGTGGGCGGGGTCCTCGTCCTCATCACGTTCGCCGTCATGCTGACCGAGCGCGACGACGCCGACGCAGACGAGGTGGTACAGGCATGACGACCGGTCCGAAACTTCGACTCGGCAAGACGCTGGTTCCGGGGCTGCTCGCCGTCGGTCTCTTCGGCGTGATGGCGCTCATCACGCTGAACACGGCCTTCGAGCCGATGACCCAGGCCGCGGGGGCCGGCTTCCCCGACGACGTCTCGATCACGGCCGAACTCGGCTACGCGCTGTTCGGCTTCGACTCGCTACAGGAAATCGGCGGCACGGAACCGTTCCTCGCCGCCGTCTTGCTCGTCGCGATCGCACTCGACGCCGCGCTCGACGCCTCACTCGTCCTCGCAAAGCGCGAAGAGGAGGGCGAACCCGTCGCCGCGCTCTCGAGCACCGGCGAGGCCTCGAGCAGCGAGACGGGTCCTGAGCCGGCCGTCACCGACGGCGGGGCTGACGGTGGGACAGTCGAGACGGGAGGTGGAAATCGATGACCGTCGACGTGCAGTACTACGTGCTGCTGTCGATGGCAGTGTTCTGTATCGGTCTCTTCGGCGTGCTGACGCGTCGCAACGCACTGTTGTTCCTGATGTCCGTCGAACTCATGTTGAACGCGGCGAATATCAATTTGATCGCGTTCGCATTCTATCACGGCAACCTCACGGGGCAGTTGTTCGCGCTCTTTACGATGGCGCTCGCCGCCGCCGAGGTGGCCGTCGGACTCGGGATCATTCTGGTGTTGTACCGCAACTTCCATGACGTTGACGTCACGGTACCGACGACCATGAGGTGGTAAGATGGCCGCAATAGCAACAGATCCGTTCGGATTCGCACCGGCGATCGCAGTGTTCCCGCTCGTGGCCTTCGTGGTCACGCTCGTCTTCGGGACGTACATGCCGAAGAAGGGCGCGTTCGCGGGCATCATCGCGACGGCGGGCTCGCTCGTCGTTTCGCTCGTCATGTTCGCAGCCGTGGCGGGCGGCGAGACGCATCAGACGACGCTCTACGAGTGGACGAACGGTGCGGCCCAAAGCGCAACCGGCGTCGAGACGATCGCATTCAGTTTCGGAATCCTGATCGATCCGCTCTCGGCGCTCATGCTGGTGATCGTCTCGCTGGTCGCCTTGCTCGTCCACGTCTTCAGTCTCGGGTATATGAACGCCGAAGGGGAGACCGGACTGCGGCGCTACTACGCCGAACTCGGCCTCTTTACCTTCAGCATGCTCGCGTTCGTCTTCGCGGACAACCTGCTGATGGCGTTCATGTTCTTCGAGCTCGTCGGGCTCTGTTCGTACCTGCTGATCGGATTCTGGTTCCGCACGGAATCCGCCCCCTCGGCCGCGAAGAAGGCGTTCCTTGTCACCCGCTTCGGTGACTACTTCTTCTTGGTCGGGGTCGTCGCCATCGCGGCGACGTTCGGTACGGTCGGCTTCGCTGGCGAAGAGTCGTTCGTCACCGCCGCAGAAACGGCGATCGACGACGGCGCGACGCTGTTCGGCTTCGACGCCGAGACCTGGGTGACGATCACGGGGCTGCTCGTACTTGGCGGGGTGCTGGGCAAGTCCGCGCAGTTCCCCTTCCACACCTGGCTGCCCGACGCCATGGAGGGCCCGACGACCGTCTCCGCGCTCATTCACGCAGCGACGATGGTCGCGGCCGGGGTCTACCTGGTCGCTCGCATGTTCGGCTACTACGCGCTGTCCCCGACCGCGCTGGCGATCATCGCCTTTGTCGGCGGCTTCACCGCCTTGTTCGCCGCGACGATGGCCGTCGTCAAAGACGACATCAAGCAGGTGCTGGCGTACTCGACGATCAGCCAGTACGGCTATATGATGCTCGGACTGGGCGTCGGTGGCTACGTCGCCGGGGTCTTCCACCTCATGAACCACGCCTTCTTCAAGGCACTCCTGTTCCTCGGTGCCGGTGCCGTCATCATCCTCATGCACCACGAGCAGGACATGTGGGAGATGGGCGGGCTGAAGGACAAAGCGCCCGTCGTCTACTACACCTTCCTCGCCGGCGCGCTCGCGCTCGCGGGGATCGTCCCCTTCTCGGGCTTTTGGTCGAAAGACGAGGTGCTGTTCGACGCATTGGCAGTCGGCCTGGCGGAGCCGGTCATCCTCGCGGCCTACGCGATGGGACTGATCGCTGTCTTCTTCACCGGCTTCTACACCTTCCGGATGGTCTTCTTGACCTTCCACGGCGAGCCCCGCTCCGACACGGCCGAGGAACCTCACGCGGTCGGCTGGGCCGTCAAGGTCCCGCTGCTCGTACTCGGGACGCTCGCGGCCGTCGTCGGCTTTGCGAACCTCGCGCCCGTTGCGAGCCTGCTCGACCTTGATATCACCTTCCTCGAGTTCTGGCTCGACGGCGAGTACGGCTCCGTCGAGGGACTGACCTATCACGCCTACCACGAGACGGTGGCCTTCGAAGAGAGCTACATCGGATCGGAGACCACCACGATGCTGTTGAGCGCCGGACTGTCGCTCGGTCTCGCACTGGCCGGCGCGTTCACCGCGCACACGCTGTACAACGTCCCCGAACCGTCGCGTCACACGCAGAAGCTCGGCGGCGCGTACCGCGTCCTCAAGAGCAACTACTACCAAGACGAGTACCAGGTCTGGCTCGCCGAAGGCTTCACGCTCCAATTGGCTCGAGCGGCCGATCGGTTCGACCAGACCGTCATCGACGGGGTCGTCAACGGGACTTCGACGATCAGTCTGTTCGGCAGCGAACGGATGAAACGGCTCCAGACGGGTATCGTGACTAACTACGCGGCGCTGTTGGTGGGCGGGTTCATCGGCTTACTACTCGTCCTCGGCTATCTCGGAGGGTGGTTCGCATGATGATCGAAACACTGATCGCAGTCGCACTGATCGGCGCGCTGGTGACGTTCGTCGCGCCGAATCGCATCGCCGGCAAACTCGCCTTCGCCATCAGCCTCGTGCCGGCGGCCCTGTCCCTGTGGCTGTTCGCCGCGTTCGACGGCAGCGGGAACGCCCTGCTCGACGGGGAACTGGCGTTCGAATCGCAGGCGGCGTGGCTCGAGATCGGCGGACGGTCGATCTCGTGGTTCGTCGGCATCGACGGGATCAGCATGCCGCTGGTCGTCCTGACGACGATCCTCTGTACGCTGGCGATCGTGAGTTCGTGGACGCCGATCGACGAGCGCGAGTCCCAGTTCTACGGGCTCATCCTCTTCATCGAGGCGATGCTGCTCGGCGTCTTCACCGCGCTCGACTTCTTCCTCTGGTTCGTCTTCTGGGAGGCGGTCCTGATCCCAATGTACCTGCTGATCGGGATCTGGGGCGGCCCGCGCCGGAAGTACGCCGCGATCAAGTTCTTCGTCTACACGAACGTGGCGTCGCTGGTGATGTTCGGTGCCTTCATCGCGCTCGTCTTCGGGCTCGGTGACTCGGTCACCTCCTTCGCGCTGCCCGAGATCGCGACGGCGATGCTCGAGGGCGGCCCCGAGGGGCTCTTCGGCCTCGGCGGGACGGCGCTCGCTTCGGTCGTCTTCGTCGCGATGTTCCTCGGTTTCGCGGTGAAGGTGCCGATCGTGCCGTTCCATACGTGGCTGCCCGACGCCCACGTGGAAGCGCCGACGCCGGCCTCGATACTGCTGGCCGGCGTTCTGCTGAAGATGGGGACCTACGCCCTGCTCCGATTCAACTTCACGATGTTCCCGGAGCAAGTCGAGGCCTACGCGGTCCCGATCGCTGCGATCGCCGTGATCAGCGTCATCTACGGCGCGATGCTCGCACTGGCCCAGACGGACCTGAAGCGGATCGTCGCCTACTCTTCCGTCTCGTCGATGGGCTACGTCATCCTCGGCCTGGTCGCCTACACCCAGTTCGGGGTCGGCGGGGCGACGTTCCAGATGGTCTCCCACGGCCTGATCTCCGGGCTGATGTTCATGGCCGTCGGCGTCATCTACAATGCGACACACACTCGCATGGTCACCGACATGTCTGGGATGGCCGACCGAATGCCGATCGCGGTCGGCATCCTCATCGCCGGTGCCTTCGGCTACATGGGATTGCCGCTGATGAGCGGCTTCGCCGCGGAGTACTTCATCTTCTTCGGCTCTTTCGGCTCCGAACTGCTCGAGTACTCGGCGCTGTTCACGTCGCTCGCGATGTTCGGTATCGTCATCGTCGCGGGCTATCTGCTCTTTGCGCTCCAGCGGACGGTATTCGGCCCGTATCAACTCGAGACCGACTACGAGGTCGGCCGCGCACCAGTCCACGACGTCGCGTCGATGGTCGTCCTGCTGGGACTCATCATCGCCCTCGGCGTGGCCCCCGACCTGATCTTCGATATGATAACCGACGCAATCGATCCGATCGTCCAGGGAGGTGATCTCTGATGGCGGTCCTCGAACTTCCCGAGTGGACGGCACTCGCACCGGCACTGATCCTGGCGGGGACGGCACTCGTCTTGTTCCTGTTCGACAGCATCAACCCGCGTTCGACGAACCGCACGCTGCTCGCCGGCACCGCCGTCGCCGGATCGCTGTCGTCGCTGGCCGTCGCCGTCTGGTTTACCGCCGCCGGCGTCGGGGCGACCGGGATCGACAACTACGGCGTCATCGATATCATGGACGGCCAGTTCGTCGTCGATCAGCTGGCGCTGTACTTCATGATCATCATCGCGGTCGTCACCGCCCTCGTCACGGTCGCGAGCTACGATTACCTGCGAGACCACACCTATCAGGCCGAGTACTACTCGCTGATCATCCTCGCGGCGACCGGCATGTCGATGATGGCCGCGTCGAACAGTCTGGTGACGATCTTCATCGCACTCGAGCTGACGAGCCTGCCGTCGTACGCGCTCGTCGCGATCCTGAAGGACAACCGCGGCAGCGTCGAAGCGGGCCTGAAGTACTTCCTGATCGGGGCGCTCTCGTCGGCGATCTTCGTCTACGGCGTCTCGCTGGTCTACGGCGCGACCGGCTCGCTGCAACTCGAGGCGATCGCGACCGGTCTCGAGAACGCAGGTGAGATGGGCGGCCTGCTCGGACTGGGTATCCTCATGCTGATCGGCGGGATCGCGTTCAAGACCGCGAGCGTTCCCTTCCACTTCTGGGCACCCGAAGCCTACGAGGGTGCGCCAGCGCCGATCTCGGCGTTCCTTTCCTCGGCCTCGAAGGCCGCCGGCTTCGTGCTCGCTTTCCGCGTGTTCACGACGGCGTTCCCGCTCGAGGCGACGACCGCCGTCATCGGCGTCGACTGGACGTGGGCGTTCGTTATCCTCGCGATCGTCACGATGACGGTCGGAAACTTCGCGGCGGCGACCCAGGAGAACGTCAAGCGGATGCTCGCGTACTCCTCGATCGGTCACGCCGGCTACGTGCTGATCGGGCTGGCGGCCCTCTCGACCGGGGCCGGCGAACGAGTCATGGGCGCGGCCATGATGCACCTGCTGGTCTATGGCTTCATGAACACGGGGGCGTTCCTGTTCGTCGGCCTGGCGGAGTACTGGGGCGTCGGCCGCACCTTCGAGGACTACAGCGGCCTCGCGAAACAGGCACCCTTCGCCTGCGCCGCGATGGCGGTCTTCATGTTCAGCCTCGCGGGCATCCCGCTGTTCGGCGGCTTCTGGAGCAAGTACCTCCTGTACACCGCGACGATCGAGGCGGCCGCGGACAACACGGCCCTGCTCCTCGTCGCCGCCGCGCTCGTCGTCAACAGCGCGCTCTCGCTGTACTACTACTCGCGGCTGGTCAAGGCGCTCTGGATCGAGGACCCGATCGTCGATCGGGATCGACTCGCCCAGCCGACCGGGCTCTACGCGGCGATCATCGTCGCCGCAGTGATCACGGTCCTCATCCTGCCGGCGTTCGACCCGATTGCCAACGCTGCGACCGAGGCGGCGGCCGCGGTCATCGCGTAGTCGCCCGACGGGAGACCCGGTAGCTTTTAGCCCTCGGGGTTGCAAGCCGCGGCAAATGGTTTTTCGGCTCGTGCTCGGCTGCGGAACCGTCTGCCGTCAGGTGACCGACCAGGTCGCCGAGCGCGACGGCCGCGTGCTCGTCATCACCAACGACGAGAGCGTCGTCGAGACGTTGCGCGACGAGAGCGTGCCGTCTCGGAGCGCGGATCCGGCCGATCCTGCCACCATCGCGAACGTCGACACGCCGGACGTGATCTTCGTTGGGAGCGACCGAACCGACGTCAATCGGGCCGCGCTCGAGGCCGCGCGCGAGCGGTTTCCCGATGCCATAATCGTGGCCTATCTGGGCGGTAACGCGACGGCCGCCGACCGTGACCGGTTTGCGGCCCGCGCGGATCGGATCGTCGACCCGACGGACGCGATGGCCGACCGCGCAGTCGACGGGACGGCGAGCCCGTCCGCCGAAGCGGCGATCGAACTCCGGGAGCGGCTGGGTCGGATCGACGGCCGGCTGGCGGTCGTGGCCCACGACAATCCGGACCCGGACGCGATCGCGAGCGCGGTCGCGCTCGTCGGCGTCGCCGAGTCCGTCGGCGTCACTGCCGACGCCTGTTACTTCGGCGACATCTCCCACCAGGAGAACCGGGCCATGGTCAACTTGCTCGAGTTGGATCTGCGAAACATGGCTCCCGACGACTCGCTTTCGGAGTACTCGGCGTTCGCGCTGGTCGATCACTCCCGGCCCGGCGTCAACGATCAGCTTCCGACGGACCTCAACGTCGATATCGTCATCGACCACCATCCGCCGCGCGGGCCGGTCCCCGGCGAGTTCGTCGACCTCCGAGAGGGTGCGGGTGCGACCAGCACCGTCCTGACGGAGTACGTCGATCGCTTCGATCTCGCGTTCGACCCCTCGACGGCGACGGCGCTGTTGTACGGCATCCGAGTCGACACGAACGATTTTACGCGGGAAGTCTCACCCGCCGACTTCAGGGCCGCATCCACCCTGTCTCCCCACGTCGATACGTCGATTCTGCGCCAGATCGAACAGCCCTCGCTCGAGGGCGAGACGCTCGAGACGATCGCGCGGGCGATCAAGAACCGCATCCAGCGCGATTCGGTGGCCGTCGCCAGCGTTGGGCGGATCGGGGATCGGGACGCGTTACCTCAGGCGGCCGATCAGCTGCTCGCGATGGAAGGCGTCGAGACGACGCTCGTGTTCGGGTTCGACGACGAGATGGTGTTCCTGTCTGCCCGCTCGCGAGCCAACGACGTCGACCTCGGCGAGACGCTCCGGGATGGGTTCAATCGGATCGGCAGCGCCGGCGGCCACGCGGACATGGCCGGCGCCCAACTCGAGATCGGGATTCTGGGCAGCGCCGACCACGAAGTGGAGGTCGAATCGATCGTCAGCGTGGTCGAGGAGGTGATCACGAACCGGTTCTTCGAGGCGATCCAGACGCGACCCGGGGTCCCGGTTGGCGCCTACACGCAGACAAGCGAGTGGCTGTTCACCCAGCGCGGCGAGCCGGAAGGCGGCGAGTCGGCGTGAGCGGTGTCGAGGGCCGAGAGTAGAAATTCGGCTGGCGGCGTCAGTACCAGTACTTTTGCGCGCGGCTCTCGTGTCTCCGTGTATGGACGTCGTGTCGGACCGGACGAAACCCAAGGTCAAAGAGTATATGACGCGCGACGTGGCGACGGTGTCGCCGGACGAGACCGTCAGCGAGGTCGCGACGCGGATCGCCGAGAGCGAGGAGCACAGCGGCTTTCCGGTCTGCGAGCGTCGTCGCGTCGAGGGCTTCATCAGCGCTCGCGACCTGCTGCTCGCCGGGGACGACGACCTGATCTTCAAGGTCATGGCGACCGATCTGCTGGTCGCCCACCCCGACATGAAGATCAATGACGCTGCTCGAGTCATTCTCCGCTCGGGCATCCAGAAACTCCCCGTCGTCGACGACGCGGGCAATCTGGTGGGGATCATCTCCAACGCGGATGTCATCCGCAGTCAGATCGAGCGCGCGACCCCCGAGAAGGTCGGCAAGCTGATGCGAACCCTCGAGCAGATCCACGAGATCGACCTGACGGAGGAGCGCCGGACCGTTCCGCTCTCGGACCTGACGCCCACGCAGGGACGGGTCTACGCCGACGAACTCGAGGGCCGACGCTACGAACTCGAGCGGGGGCTGGCCGAGCCGCTGGTCGTCATCGACAACGGCGGTACCCTCTTGCTGGCGGACGGCCACCACCGCGTGCTCGCGGCCGACCGGCTTGGAATCGACGAGATGGACGCCTACGTCATCGTCATCGACACCGAAATCGATCTGGGGATGGCACGCACGGCCGAAAAGGAGGGCCTCGAGCGGATCGACGACATCGATGTCGTCGACTACGCCCGCCATCCGCTGGTTCAGACGACGAAGCGGCTGCAGTCCGAAGGCGGTGAGGGTAGGGAAACGGAGTAACGCCGTCGGTAGCCCGCCGTTCGCGACGGTGTCTTACACTCGTCGGACGCTGCCGGTCGGAGCCAGCGGTCGACTGACGATCGGCCCCTTCTCCCGTCAAATCGACTCGTGGCGGTCCCCAAACACTGGCCGTCTCTCCCACCGACCCGTTTCTCTCTTCGATTCGTTTCTCACGCCGATCCGTCCTTCCCGAACCTTCATTGCATCGTCGGCAAATATTACGACCATGTACGACGACGAGGATCTCGAGGAGATCCGCGAGGAAGGCCGGCGATGGGAAACGGAGTCGCTCGAGCCGGTCCTCGAGCGGCACGGCGAGCGGAAAGACCGGTTCGCGACGGTTTCGAACCACGAGGTCGATCGACTCTATACCCCCGAGGATGTCTCGGAACTCGATTATCTCGAGGATCTGGGGTTCCCGGGAGAGGAACCCTACACTCGAGGCCCGTACCCGACGATGTACCGCGGGCGGACGTGGACGATGCGCCAGTTCGCCGGATTCGGCACCGCCGAGGAGACCAACGAGCGCTTTCACTACCTGATCGACGAGGGCCAGACCGGCCTCTCGGTGGCGTTCGACATGCCGTCGCTGATGGGACTCGATTCGGACGACCCCATGAGCGAGGGCGAGATCGGTCGGGAGGGGGTCGCCGTCGACACGCTCCGGGACATGGAGATCCTCTTCGACGGGATCGACCTCGCGGACATCTCGACGTCCTTTACGATCAACCCCTCCGCGCCGGTGATCTACGCGATGTACGTCGCGCTGGCTGATCAGCGGGACGTTCCCCGCGCGGAGCTTCGCGGGACCCTCCAGAACGACATGTTCAAGGAGTTCATCGCCCAGAAGGAGTGGGTGATTCCGCCGGAGCCGTCGCTCGATCTCGTGACGGACGTCCTCGAGTTCAGCACGCAGGAAACGCCGAAATTCCACCCGATTTCGGTGTCGGGCTATCACATCCGCGAGGCGGGCTCGACGGCGGTTCAGGAACTCGCCTTCACCCTCGCGGACGGCTTCGGCTACGCCGAGGACGCGCTCGAGCGCGGGCTCGACATCGACGAGTTCGCGCCGCGACTGTCCTTTTTCTTTAACTGTCACAACTCCTTCTTCGAGGAGATCGCGAAGTTCCGGGCGGCCCGGCGAATCTACGCGCGGGTGATGGACGAGTGGTACGACGCGGACGCCGACGAGTCAAAGCGGCTCAAGTTCCACACCCAGACGGCGGGCCAGTCGCTGACGGCCCAGCAGCCGCTGAACAACGTCGCCCGGGTGACGATGCAGGCGCTGGCCGGCGTCCTCGGTGGCTCCCAGTCGTTGCACACCAACAGCTTCGACGAGGCGCTCGCGCTACCGGGTGAGAAGGCGGTCCGCGTCGCACTGCGAACCCAGCAGATCATCGCCGACGAATCCGGCGCGGCCGACATCGTCGACCCGATGGGCGGTTCCTTCGCCGTCGAGACGCTCACGAACGAAATCGAAGCGCGCGCGATGCGTTACATCGAGGAGATCCGGGAGATGGGTGACGGCTCGGTCCGCGACGGAATTCTCACTGGAATCGGGGACGGCTACTTCCTCCGGGAGATTCAGGATGCCTCCTACGAGTACCAAGAGCGCGTCGAGCGCGGCGAGGAGGTCGTCGTCGGCGTCAACAAATATACGCTCGAGGAGGATACCAGTCCCGAGATCCTCCAGATCGACGAGACCACGGCCGAACGCCAGCTCGGTCGCCTCGAGGACGTGAAATCGGACCGGGACGACGGAGCGGTCGCGGACGCGCTCGAGGCCCTGCGCGAGGCCAGCGAACGCGGTGAGAACGCGATGCCGTACATCGTCGACGCGGTGAAAGCCTACGCGACGATGGGCGAGATCATGGCGGTCTTCGAGGACCAGTACGGCGCGTACAGCGAGAACATCGGGCTGGCCTGAGACGGTCTGACGGACCGATGCCGGTAGCGGGGGAATGACCGGGGCGGCGACTACACCGCGTCGTCGTCGAACCGAGAGAGGACGCCGACGACGACCCCGAGCGATACCAGCAGGAGACCGACGGCGACGGCACCGTAGGCGGCGAGCGAGAGCGGCGAGACGGCCACCGCGACCGTTCCGATAGTGATCGTCTCGAGCCCGGTGTAGTCGGGGAGGGTCGCACCGAGCAGCGCCCCGAAGGCGGCGGTCGCGATGACCAGTGCGAGGCCGAGGCTGGCGACGGCTTCCCTGCCGGCGATCGTTCGATCGTCGGTCACGGCTCCCGATACGTCGTCCCGGATGGTGGTGTTTGTGCTGTGGTGATGGCGGGTCGACGATCGAACCCACGCTCGGACGGATACTGATGGAACGGACACACTACCGTTTCAACTAACAAATTTGAAACGGAGTCTGTCGATGACACAAGACGCGTATTCTCCGGTGTCTCCTATCGACGGGGCAGAGCCGCAAAACATATAGTCCCTTTCTTGTCTTATGGGTGTATGGTTCGATATCCTGATGGAAACTGTCCTGATTGCGGTGAACGGCTGTTCGATCGGATCGACGGTCCCGCTCGGTGCTCAAACTGCGTCACCCCCCGCTCTGGGGAGCGGACCGATCGGGAGCCGTCGACGATCTCGCGGTAGTTTTCAAGGGAGACCGCGTCTACAGTGGTGATACTGCCCGGTGTGTTCTTCCATCGTTTCGGCCAGCGCGGACCTCGACTCGCTCCGTGCTCGAGTCTCGGTCGGTGGCACCTCCGCATGGAACCGATGACACCCCCGCATGGCACCGGTCGCCCCCCAATGTCCCCGGTCGCTCCCCCAATGGCCTCGGTCGCTCCCCCAATGTCCCCGGTCGCTTCCTCGTCTGCTGACCACAGCTGGGAAACGCTCTTGCCCGTCTGTCGTGTATCTCGCCGATAGTGGTCGTCTATGAGCTCCGATAAGGCCGAGTCCGATCGACCGACACCGCAGCGCCGGCTTTCCGAAAAGGAACTGTTCTTGCTCCTCCTGGTCGGGATTTCGGGTATGATGGCGGTGACCGGGTTCGTGCTCATCATCAACTGACGGCGACCGCGGTCGACTCTCGGCCGCAATCAGGGCTCGCCGGTGTCGTATCGCGTCCGGTCGTCGGTTTCGATCACTCGAGCCGCGAGGTAGGTCACGAACGCGAGCGTTCCCATCGTCGACAGCAAAACGGCGAACTGAATCGTCGACTGGAGCGGATCGAATCCCCACGGGTTGAACACCGCGAAGACCGCGACGAAAAACGCCATGATCAGGAAGGGGACCGTGTTGACTGCGAGGTCGAGTGCTACTTCCGCGTCGAAGGCAGGTCGGCTCATCGGTAGCTGTTAGATTCGTGGTGTCTCGAGCGAGTCGTTCGGTGACCGGTTCCGATTCACGATTCGATCCCGCGGCTCTCGCCGCGTTCGGCTTGGCGGGACCGCACGAGGCCGGCCCCGCCGATCGTCACCACGCCGGCGACGACGAGCGCCGCGCCGCGACTCGCCAGACCGGTGAGTGGATCGAGGGGGGCGATCGGCAGGGTTCCGGTGCCGTGGGCGGCCAGTATCGCGCCGACGACGACGAACGCTGCGCCGACCGTGGCCGCGAACGCGAGGGGTCGGTCCACGTAGTTGGCGTCCGCGAGGATGCCGGCGACGCTCGCGGCGAAGACGACGAGTCCGCCGACGGCGACCGGGACGAGATCGACGACGATGCCGACCTCCGAGCCGACGAGTCCGAGGGCCACGAGGATCGGCCACGGTCTCGCGGCGTCCGTGCGATCGGTCCCGCCCCGCCTCGAGTGGTCGGCCATACCCGGGGTTCCACCTCGAGACTGTAGTATCTGCCCCTACTGTTCACTGTTCGTGACTCTCTCTAATTCCGACTCGAAGAATCAACGTCTCACCTGCCGCCGCCTCGCGAACGACTCACTCGAGTCCTGCGGGGGCGACTACTCGTCGCGCTCGATGACGAACTCCGTGAACTCCTCGAGCTTCCGGGTCGTCTCCGCGTCGAACGCCACGCCGTCGATCGCCGTGCGTGCATCCGCGGCCAACTCGAGCGCGCGCTCGCGGGCGTACTCGATACTGCCGGCGGCCTCGAGGATTTCGAGGGCCTCGATTATCTGCTCGTCGGTATTGTCGTCGGCCTCGAGGATCGCCTGCAGCCGTCGGGCGCGCTCCGGCTCGCTCGCATCGATGGCGTGGATGACCATGAGAGTCTTCTTTCCCTCGCGGATGTCGTTGCCGAACTCCTTGCCGAACGCGCCGGCCCGGCCCAGCGAGTGTTCGACATCCAGGATGTCGTCGCCGATCTGGAAGGCGACCGCGGTCAGCTCGGCGTACTCGGCGATCGCTTCCTCAACGTCGTCGGGCTGGTCGGTGATGATCGCGGCGAGGCGAGCCACGATTCGGCCGAGACAGCCCGTCTTGCACGCGCACATCTCCAGATACTGTGCCGTGTTGATCCGGACATCGCGTTCGTTGTGCCAGCAGATGTCCATCCCCTGACCGAGGTGGGTGCGATTGAGTTCGTCCATCAGCATCTCGTAGGCGGCCAGCCGTCGGTCGGCCGGGAGGCCGGCTGGATTCCGGCTGATGACCTTCAACGGCAGGAAGTACATCGCGTTGCCGGCATTGAGTGCGATATCGCGGCCATAGAGGCGATGGAGCGCTCGTTCGCCGCGTCGAATCGTGGCCCCGTCCTCGACGTCGTCGACGATGATCGTCCCGTTGTGCAGTATCTCCGGAATGCAGGCGTAGGGCAGATATTCGGCCGGATCCTCGTCGAACCCCTCGACGAAGACGAGGAAGAGTATCGCACGCCATCGTTTGCCGCCGCGGTCGAGCAGATCCCACAGCGGCGTCGCTAGCGCGCGCTGGATGCCGTGGGGATCGTACTCGTACGTCGGGGACCCGAAGAACGACTCGAGGTAGTCGGCGTCGATCTCGCGCGGAACCAGGTCGGCGATCGCTTCGTCGATGGCCGGCCGCCAGTCGGCTAGCGTCTCCCGCATATCGAGTTCGAGAGGGAGCGGCGTGAAAAAGATTCGTAGTTTGTCGTATCACCAACTATTGAAAACCGTCGGACAGTTCTCGGTATCCGTCGCGACCGAGCGGTACAGTTACCAGTCCATCGGTCCACGTTCCAGTCATGACCGCCTGGATCGGCTCCGTCTTCGAGAGCGACGTCGGCTGGGACCACCTTGAGGCCCTCGTCGACGTGGGGAATCGCATGGCCGGCAGCGAGGGCGAACACGAGGCCGCCGAACTGACGCGGGATGCGCTGGCCGACGTCGGCGCGCGAGACGCCCGACTCGAGTCGTTCGACATTCAGGGCTGGACCCGGGGCGACAGCGCGATCACGGCCGGCGACACCACGCAGGACTGTATCGCGCTGCCGCGCAGTCCGTCCGACCGCGTCGTCGCGCCGCTGATCGATCTCGGCTACGGTCTCCCCGCGGACTTCGAGGAGCGCGATGTCGAGGACGCCGTCGTCATGGTCCGCAGCGACGTGCCCGACTACTACGACCGGCATCTCCACCGCCGGGAGAAGTATTATCACGCCGTCGAGAACGGTGCGGTGGGGTTCGTCTACCGGAATCACGTCGAGGGCTGTCTTCCCCCGACCGGTAGCGTGGGAACGGACGAGGAACCCGTCGGCGAGATACCGGCCGTCGGCGTCTCGAGCGAGGTCGGGTCGCGGCTGGCCCGCCGGTTCGACGGCGAGTCGATCACGCTCTCCGTCGAAGCCGATATCCACCCCGCGGAGAGCCAGAACGTCCGCGCCGAACTCGGTCCCGACACCGACGAGCGCGTCCTCGTGACGAGCCACGTCGACGCTCACGACATCGCCGAGGGAGCGATGGACAACGGTGCGGGAACTGCGATGATCGTCGAGATCGCGAACGCCCTCGCGGATCGCGAGGGGGAACTCGAGACCCGCGTCGAGTTCGTCGCCTTCGGCGCCGAGGAGGTCGGACTGGTCGGCTCCACGCGGGCCGCCGAGCGGATCGATCAGGAATCGATCAAAGCGGTGGTCAACAACGACGGCGTCGTCCGCGATCGGACGCTCTCGATCGTCACCCACGGATTCGACGCGCTCCGGGACGTGGCGAACGACGTCGCGGACCGGTACGACCATCCGATCGGCACCGTGCCGAAACTCGGCCCCCACAGCGATCACTGGTCGTTCGTCACATGGGGCGTGCCCGGCTGTCACGTCAAATCGATGTCCGACGGTGCGGGGCGGGGCTGGGGCCACACATTCGCGGATACGATCGAGAAACTCGAGCCCCGGACCCTGTCCGAACAGGCGATTCTCCTGACCGAGTACGTCGTCGCGCTCGCTCGCGAGGACGTGACGATCGACCACCGGGATCCCGACGCGATCGCGGCCGACCTCGAATCCCAGGACCTCGCCGAAGGGATGCGGATCACCGGCGACTGGCCGTACGACGAGTCTGGAAGCAATTGACCGAGCGTACGCCCGATCGAACGAGGGGTGCGCGGTTCGGAGCGAGCGCGGTTCGGAGCGAGCGCGGTTCGGAGCGAGCGCGGTTCGGAGCGAGCGCGGTTCGGAGCGGATGCGGTTCGGAGCGGATGCGGTTCGGAGCGAACACAGTGAGCGAGAACCGCAGAAATGCGAACGGTGAGCGAAGCGAGCCGTGAGCGAACACAGTGAGCGAGAACCGCAGAAATGCGAACGGTGAGCGAAGCGAGCCGTGAGCGACCACCGTGAGCGAGAGTCAGGGGGATGCGACCGGTGAGTGACCACCGCGAGCGAGAACCGCGGACTGTGCCATTGGCGTGTGAACGGTTTTCGCTGCGATGTGGCCATCGCTGACGACTACAATCGACCGCCGGCGCGCGGTCGGCGACCGACAACCGTACGCTTTTGAGCCGGCCGCGTGAACTGCCGGTCATGGAATCCGCGTGGAGTGCGGGCAATTCACCCGTCGTCGGCGTCGTGGACCGTAAAGCGGATCCGAGCGATGCCATCGAGACCGTCGAGGAGCTCGAGTCGGTGCTCGCCGATGCGGACGCGACGATCGTCACCGGCGGTCTCGACGCCGTTCTCGCGGCGGAGCCGTCGGTGCTCGTGACGGTCGACGAAGCGGCATTGTCGGCGGTCGCTCGCGCCGGCGTCGAAACGCCCGTTCTCCCGGTCGGCCCCGTCACAGGAATGGAGTCGGTCGACCGCGACCGCGTTCCGGACGCGATCATGGCGATGCTCGAGGGACGAGCCGTTCACCGCTCTCGCCCAGTTTTCGGCGTCACCCTCGAGTCGGGAGCGACGCCCGAAACGGAACCCGACACCGAATCGGAGACCGATCGAACGGAATCGAGGCCCGATCGGAACGATATCGGTGGCGGAGAGCGCGCGCTGTTCGACGTGACGCTGGTCACCGACGAACCGGCGCGGATCTCCGAGTACGGCGTCCGAAGCCGGGACGCGTCGATCGCGACCTTTCGCGCCGACGGGGTCGTCGCGGCGACGCCGGCGGGGAGCCACGGCTATGCAAGCGCGGTCGACGCGCCGTCCCTCTCGGCGGGCGTCGACGCGGCCGCGGTCGCACCGATCGGTCCCTTTGTGACACAGACCCGTCGGTGGGTACTCCCAAACGACGACCTCGCGTTTACGGTCGAACGTGAGGAGAGCGACGTCACCCTCGTCGTCGACGGCCGAGCGGTCGGCACGGTCTCCGTCGACTCGCGGGTCGTCGTCTCCCTCGCCGGAACGCTCCCGACGCTGGTCGTTCCGGACGACCGGATCGAGGGCTAACTCGAGGAATCGGCAGCACCGAGGGCGAAAACCGCGGTGTCAGCAGTTGTCCGCGGGACAGTTGTCTGTGGTTGTCAGCGGGCGGAACCCGGATTGCTTCGACTCGAGCTTCGTTCAGCTATTGTACGGCTCCTCGTCCCGGTGGTGATCCGGGTTCGCGTTCTCGAGGGCGTCGTCGACTCGATCGTCGGACTTGTGTTCGATGTCCTGCCGCCGCTGCTCCTCGTCCTGTCGCTCGCGGGCTTCCTTCTCTTCCTCGGTGAGCTCCTCTTCGTCCCGCGCTTCCTCGGGATCCGTTTTCTCGTGCTCGAGTTGTACGTCCCGCCCGTGTTCGTCCGTGCCGGTGTTCTCGCGCTCGTCAGTGTTGTCGGACATAGTGATCCCGGCGGAGATACCGCTGGTCGCTGAAAAGGAATTGGGCTTGCGACAGTCGGCATGTCGGTTATATCACTAGATCAGACGATTACCAGGGCTCTCCGGAGGCGAGATCGATCTCGCCGTCGCCCTTCTCCGAGGGGCAGATATCCGCCAGTACGCAGTCGGCACAGTCGGGGTTACGAGCCGTACAGGTCGCCCGCCCGTGATCGATACAGAGGTGAGTGAACTGTTGCCAGTCGTCCTCGGGGACGATCTCCATCAGGTCGGTCTCGATCCGTTCGGGCCGCTCCTGTTCGGTGAGTCCCAGTCGCCGCGAGAGCCGCTGGACGTGCGTGTCGACGACGATCCCCTCGACGATGTCGTGAGCGTGCTGGAGGACGACGTTCGCCGTCTTCCGACCGACGCCCGAGAGCTCGGTCAGCTCATCCATCGTATCCGGCACCTCGCCGTCGTGTTCCTCGAGGATCGTCTCGCAGGAGGTGCGGATGTATTCGGCCTTGCTGTTGTAGTAGGTGATCGAGTTCAGATCTTCCGCGAGTTCCTCCTGGTCTGCGTTCGCGTACTCTTCGGCCCCGTCGTATTTCTCGAAGAGGTGTTTCGTCTCCTCGTTCACCCGCTCGTCCGTACACTGCGCCGAGAGGATCACCGCGATCAGCAGCTCCAAGCGATTCGCGTATCGCAGCGAAATCGTCGAGTCCGGATAGGCGTCCTCGAGGCGGTCGACGATCGCCTCGGCCTGGTCGGCGCGGGTCTCGAGGGGTGTTCCCATGCTGAAACCGTTGCGAGAGCGCGCATTTGAGCCGTTCGGTTCGAGGCGGTCCGTCCGCGCCGCGGTGATCCGTCAGCACGCTCGGTTTCGATGGCCGTCGGTACCGGTGTCGAGCAGAGGCGCGCGAATTGGATACGTCTGAGGAGTTACTGAAGGGATATTATTATCATGCGTCAGTGTACTAGTATGAAGAGGGTTCGACCGGGGTCGAATTTCGATAATGACAGGGGACGATGACACTCGGACGCAGTTCGATCGGACAGTGGAGGGGCGGGCCACCGGCCTTCTCGACGTATTGCTCGCAGAACTCGAGGCCGACGACGGACCGAACGCGGCGACGCTCCGTCGGGCGCTCGACCTGGAGCGAACGGCCAGTGCGGACCGAGTCGTGGATATCGAGGACGATCTCGAGACGCTGCGGGCGGACGTCGACGACCGCGCGGCGGTCAACGCGGAGTTGCGGACCGCGATCGAGAACGACCTCGAACCGCGGCTCGATTCCCTCGCGCGTCGGTTGCAGGGATTCGACGACCGATTGACGGCCCTCGAATCCGAGACGAGGGGGCTCCGATCGGAGCTCACCGCTGTCCGTGATTCCGTTACGGACGCATACGCCGACACTGGCACCGAGACCGACACCGATGCCGCCCAGTTGGACGCGCTCGCGGACGATCTCGAGACCCTCGAGCAAACGGTCGCGACCGCCTTTGACGCGGTCACGTCGGAACTCGAGGCCGATCTCGAACGGCTACAGATCGAGCTGCGGGACGATATCGCATCGCTCGAGCGGCGACTCGAGACGCTCGAAGAAGAGACGGAAGTCGACGCGAAACTCGAGACCGACGCGTAGTATCGTCCGCCAGCGCACCGTGGCATAGTATAGTAACAACTGCAACGATTTACACACCTGATCGCACGACAGCTGTCCGATCAGTGTGTATTGACTTGCAGTGGCTACTATTCACTGAAACGATTCACACGCCGATCGCACAGTCCGCGCCTCTCGCTCACGGTGGTCGCTCACGGTGGTCGCTTCGCTCGCCGTTCGCATCCCCGCGGTTCTCGCTCACTGAGCGAGAACCGCGCTCGCTCCCAACCGCGCTCCCGTCGTGCGGTCGTGTGTGCAGCCACGACTCGGATTCCCCGCCCGCGGCGGATATCCGACAAACCGGTGAATGCGCTGCCGCCATCCCAGACCAGTGGAATCGATAGGATGCCGTGAACTTTAAGCGGCCTTCAGCCACCTATCTGGGTATGAAAGCCACGGCGATGGCCCACCCCATTCAGGGGCTGGTCAAGTACCACGGGATGCGCGACGATATCAAGCGGCTCCCGTATCACGACAGTATCAGCGTCTGTACGGCCCCCAGCCACACCCGGACAACAGTCGAGTTCTCGATGGACTACGAGGAGGACACCTTCGTCGTCGACGGCGAGGAACTCGACGGCCGCGCGTACGAACGAGTCGAGGCCGTCGTCGAGAAGGCCCGCTCGCGCTCCGACGCCGCCCACACGGTGTATCCGGTGCGCCTCGAGAGCGAGAACAGTTTCCCCTCGAACGTCGGTCTCGGGTCGTCGTCGTCCGGCTTCGCGGCGGCGGCGATGGCGCTGGCAGAGGCCGCCGAACTCGACGCCAGCAAACAGGAGATTTCGACGATCGCCCGTGTCGGCTCGGCGTCGGCCGCGCGCGCGGTCACCGGTGCGTTCTCCCAGCTCTACACCGGAATGAACGACGAGGACTGCCGCTCGAAGCGGGTTCCGTCCGATCTCCACGAGAACCTCAAGATCATCGTCGGACTCGTCCCCTATCACAAGGAGACCGAGGACGCCCACCGCGAGGCCGCAGACAGTCACATGTTCCAGGCGCGCAACGCGCACATTCACGGCCAGATCGCCGAGATGCGCGACGCGCTGCGAAACAACGACTTCGAGGGCGCGTTCGAACTCGCCGAACACGACTCGCTCTCGCTCGCGGCGACCACGATGACCGGCCCCTCCGGCTGGGTCTACTGGCAGCCGGCCACGCTCGCCGTCTTCAACAAAGTGCGCGAACTCCGTGAAGAAGAGGACATTCCCGTCTACTTCTCGACCGACACCGGTGCCAGCGTCTACGTCAACACCACCGACGAGTACGCCGAAGAAGTCGAGGAAGCGGTCTCTGACTGCGGCGTCTCCACGACCACCTGGAACGTCGGCGGTCCCGCGAAACTCCTCGACGAAGACAAGCACCTGTTCTGAAACCCGACGGCTTTCCGCCGGCCGTTCGTTCCACGTTGATAACCGTTCCCGCGCTGTCGGAGCGACCGCCGAAGACGCGTCATGCCAGTTTTCCATCGCCGAAAAAGCCTATATGGACCGTTCCCCATACTGGTGTTTGTACTGACACCGATGGACGATCTCGACAGAGGCGACATGGCGATCCTTCATGCCCTCCAGGACGACGCGCGCAATGCGACGACAGAATCGATCGGCGAGCGGGTGAATCTCGCGGCGAGCACCGTCGCGGCGCGGATCAAGAACCTCGAGGAAAACGGGGTTATCACGGGTTACGAACCCAAAATAGACTACGAGACGGCCGGGTTCGAACAGCGGATGCTCCTCGTCGGGTCGATTCAGGGTACCGACGAGCAGATTGTCACGGCCGTCAGCGACCTCGAGAACGTCATCAGCGTGAGACGGTTGCTGACCGATGAAGACGATCTGCATATCGAACTCGTCTCCCGCTCCCAAGAGCGCGCGGAAGCGGTCGCCGACGAGTTACACGAACTCGGCATCGAGATCACGAAGACGAGCGTCATCGTCGAAGCGGCCAGGCAGTCGTTCGACCACTTCGGGGAGAAGTATACGACCGACGGCTGAGTTTTCGTTCGTTTCATCGATGGTGGGCCACTTTACGACTCGGTTGCCGGCAGGCACCTAGTCTGGTATAAATTGTACAATATACGAAAATCTTTAACCCCTCCTCGGACTAGAGGCGAACAATGCCGCCAGCATCCCAGCATTCCGACGGACGGAGTTCGCCCAGCGAAGACGTCGTCACGGCGGTCGCAACCGTGTTCGATGAATCACCGATAGAGCTGACGCCGCCGCTTTACGAAGCGGTCGATCCGGAAGCGCTCGATTCTCTCGTCGATTCGGGACCGACCGAACTTCGAATACGGTTTCGGTACAGGGGCTGTAACGTGTCGGTCGACGGAAACGGCCGCGTCGAGGTGTCTCCATTGGGTGAGGGGTCGCCGTCTCACGAACACACGCTACGGGACGAGTGAGACTGTCTGCTGTAACTGAGTCAGCAGTGCACCTGCGCCCCATCGTACAGGTACGCCGGAACTGACTGACAGTAGTCCGTATGAGCGGGACACGACGGTCCGAGAGACATCCGCCGTCGACTCTGGCCGTCCGGGTCCGTCACGTCCAGCGGTCTAACCCCGTCTGCGTGACGCTCTCCTCGATCCGCTCGAAGCCGCGGGCGACCTCGTCGTCGTCGACCGCCCACTCCTCGCAGACGAACTCGCGGGCCGCCTCGAGATCCGGATCGACGGCCGCGTCGAACTCGTAGTCGTCGGTCACGTTCGGGTCGCGGAACAGCTGCCGGACGCGGTCGCCGTACTCGATGTGTGCGCCCCGCGCCTCGAGCACGCTCCAGAGGTCGCCGTGTTCGGTAATCGCCGAGATAGCCGTTTTCGGGCCGATTCCGGAGACGCCCTCGTTGAAGTCCGTCCCAATAAGGATCGCCGCGTCGATCAGCTGTTCGAGGGTCAGCTCGTGGTGTGCGAGGGTGGCCTCGAGATCCATCAACTCGGGATCCCCCTTGCTCGTCAGCTGGCGAAGAGTGAGTGGGGATCCGAAGAGCAGGGCGTCGTAGTCCTCCGAGCCGACGTAGTCGGCGTCGCCTCGCTTGACCATGTGGGCGGCCTGGGCTTCCCCCTCCGCCGGCGCTTCGACGATCGGCACGTCGAGGAGTCGCAGCAGTTCCCGGCTGGTCTCCTGAATTGTCGGCGTCAGCCGCTGGGTTCGCGACTCGAGTTGCGCGATGGCGACCGCATCGCCCTCCTCGCGGGCCGTCTCGAGTTGCTCCTCGTAGCTCCGTCGCTGTTCGCGGCGGGATTCGATTTCGTCGTCTTTGAGTTCGGAGGGGCCGCCGTCGAAGACCATCACCGGCGTCACGTCGTTCTCGAAGAACTTGGGGAGTCCCTGGACGATTCCGACGAGGTTGGCGACCTCGGTTCCGTCGCCGGTCGTATATTTTGCGCTGTTGGTCCACTTGACCGTCGTGGTCAGATAGCGGTAGAGCCAGTTATGCGCGTCGACGGCGACGACGCCTTCGATGTCATCGAAGGGGATCTCCTCGATGACGGCGATATCCCGTAGTGCAGCATTTCCCATTGGGGGTAGTTGGGCGGACTGGGATTTGAAACGTTGCCTTCTCGATGTACGCGAGTGGACCGTCTCCGTTCACGGCTCTCGGGCCTCGAGCAGCAGGGTCCGAGCGACGCTACGCTTTTGCACAGCGAGAGCCACTCACCTAGTGACACGTGGATCCGAATCACCGACTCGACCGACGGACAGTGCTGCTGGGCACTGGCGCAGTCGCCGGCGGACTCTCGATCGCGGGCTGTCTCGGCGCGAACGGCGAGGCGGATCCGGACCTGTACGCGACGCCGGCGGCCGACGAGTTCGAGGCAGTCGTCGATAGCATGTGGCTCGAGGAGCACCTCAGCGACGTCGAACTTCTCGATATTCGGGATACTACGGCGTTTACCGAGGGGCATATCGCCGGCGCACATCGACTTCCGGAGACGGCGATGCTGGAAAATCACTACGAGGAAACGGCGGACGGATACGAAGCCACACCGGACGCGATCGCGGACGTCGTCGCGGACGCCGGCATAACACCTGCCGATGACGTGGTCGTCTACGGTGCGGGGTCGAATCTGTGGGAAACCTACGCGATCTACACGCTTCGTGCGATCGGTCACGACGGAACCGTCTCCTTGCTCGATGGCGGGTTCTCGGTCTGGACGGCCGCCGACGGCGAAACCGAAACCGGAACCCCCGAACCCACCACCGCGAGCTACGATCCCGAACTCGAGATGGACGTGGTCGCGACTCGCGACCGCGTCGCTGCGACCGTTGACGAGGACGGAGCGGACGTCCAACTCGTCGATAATCGCTCGCCGGCGGAGTACCGCGGCGAGCACGGGAACGACGATGTCAGTCGACGCGGCCATATAACCGGCGCAGTAAATATCGAGTTCACGCAGAATCTCATCGACGACGGAGACCGGCTTCGTTCGCCGGCGGACCTCGAAACGCTGTGGCTGGACGATGCCGGTCTCGATCCGGCTGAGGAGGCGATATCGTACTGCTCGACCGGTGTCCGCGGCTCCGTCGGCTGGTTTATTATGGAGCAACTCGGGTGGGAGACCGTCCGGAACTACGAGGGGAGCTGGCAGGACTGGGGAACCCTTTCCGAAGCCGACGGCTACTACTACACGTCCGGGCCAGACACGGGGACAGTGGTCGATACCTTCGCGTGACGATTGGTGCGTCAGGTATAGTACCAACTGGCACGGTTTTCACATCGATCGCACAGTCCGCGGTTCTCGCTCACTACGTTCGCTCCGAACCGCGCTCGCTCCGAACCGCGTTCGCTCCGAACCGCGCTCGCTCACGGCTCGCTTCGCTCACCGTTCGCATTTCTGCGGTTCTCGCTCACTGTGTTCGCTCCGAACCGCATCCGCTCCGAACCGCGCTCGCTCCGAACCGCGCTTCCGTCGTGCGATCGGGTGTGAAGTGACGTTCAGTGGCTACTATCGCCGTCGTGAGACTCGAGGGCGGGCGGCCCGCTGTTACGCCGCGCCTCGAGGAACTCGTGCTCGTCGTCTGAGAGATCGCGGTCGCGAAACTCCTCGAGACCGGCCTGATAGCGCTCGCGCTCGTTCGGGTGCCAGTCGTCGGTCGGCCCCTCGGTCGGTGCCGAATACTCGAGGATCAGTTCGGCGATACCGGTCGTCTCGCCGGTATAGGAAAAACCGGTCCGGTAGAGCGCCTCGTAGGCGAACGGGTTGTTGACGGCGATTCGAAGCCGATCGTAGCCGCGTTCGACCGCGCGATCACGGACTAGCCCGCAGAGTCGGGGACCGATTCCCTCACCCCGAAGCTCTCGGTCGACGGTTACGTAGCGCAGCCACAGCGTGTCCGCGTCGGTGCGATCCTCGTTGAACGCCACCGCTGCGACGATCCGGCCGTCGGGGGCTCGAGCCACCGCCTTGCCGGTGTTCGTCATGACGAACTTGCCGGCGTAGCTGAACCGTTCGTGATCGAGCCGGAGTTTGGGGCCGTCAGGCGGCCAGCCGAGCAGTTCGTACTCCACGGGATCCCTTGACGACCGATCTACTACAATGTCCGGTTTCGGACGGTCCGCGACGGGTGACTGTCCCCATCACCGATCGTGACGAACACGTTTGGATCCGTTTATGGTGGCCTGCCCACGATGAGCGGCGAATCAGAGACGACGACTGCGTTCGGGTTGCGCGGCACCACCGGATGGTTCGTCGGTGGCGCACTCGGCGGTGCGATCGGCGCGGTCGCCTTTGGCATCGTCATGGTGCTCCTCGAGCTGGGCGTCCTCGAGGCCGCCATCCCCGCGATCTACGGCCTCGAGCCTGCTGGACCCCTCGGCTGGGGGATCCACATCGCCCACGGGATCGTCCTCGGGTTGCTCTTCGGCCTGCTCGGACACGCACTGTTCAGCGTCGTCCTCGGAGCCGTCTTCGCCGCAATTGTCGATCTCCGCGATCGGAATCCCGACACCTGCTATAGCGGGACCGCTCAGCCGACAGTACTCCCAACCGACGACTGTTTATTGACTGACCGTCCAGTCAGTACTAGAACGATACCGCCATGAAAGCGATCCACGTCGACAGTATCACCAAGGAGTTCGACGGCGTGACCGCGGTCGACGACCTGTCGTTCGCGGTTGAGCGCGGCGAACTGTTCGGGCTGCTCGGCCCGAACGGCGCGGGCAAGTCCACGCTGATCAATATGCTCGTGACGCTCCTCCCGCCGAGTTCTGGGACGGCGTCGGTCAACGGACACGATATCCGGTCCGAACGGGGGGCCGTTCGATCCAGTATCGGCATCGTTTTCCAAGAACCTGCCCTCGACGAGGAGCTCACCGGCGCGGAGAACCTCGCGTTTCACTCGCGACTGTACGGTCAGAATCGAGCCGAACGCGCAGAGCGAATCGACGAGGTGCTCGCGCTCGTCGGGCTCTCCGCCGAACGTGACGACCCCGTCGGCACCTACTCCGGCGGGATGAAACGCCGCCTCGAGATCGCTCGCGGGTTGCTACACGAACCCGCCGTCCTCTTCCTCGACGAGCCGACCGTGGGTCTTGACGCACGCACTCGCCGCGACACCTGGGAGTACATCCAACGGCTGAACGAGGAGGCCGGCGTCTCGATCGTCCTGACGACCCACTACATCGAGGAGGCCGACCACCTCTGCGATCGCGTGGCGATCGTGGACGACGGCGATATCGTTGCGATAGACTCGCCGTCGGCGCTCAAAGCGTCGCTCGGCGGCGACGTCGTCGCCCTCGAGTTCGCGAGCGACGACGATCCGACAGCGCTGTTCGACCGACTCGAGGGGCAGTCGTGGAGCCGCGAGTACACCGCGAGCGACGACGGCGTCCGGGTGACGGTCGACGACGGCGACGCGCGGATCGCCGACCTCGTTCGACTGGCCGACGACACGGGCGTGCGTATCTCGTCGGTCGATCTCCGCGAACCGACCCTCGAGAACGTCTTCCTCGAACTGACCGATCGCTCGGCGGCGGGCAGCGACCGGAACGGAGCAGCCGGGGATCAGACCGTGATGGCGAGCGGTGACCAGACGGGGACGGCACTCGAGTCCGGCGACGACCGCTCGAGCGCAGTTTCCACGGAGGATCGGCCATGAAACTGGTCGACCCGCAGGCGATCTACGGGCTCTGGCTGCGCGATACGAAGCGATTCCTCCGATCGCCGTCGCGGATCGTCGGCTCGCTGGCGATGCCGCTGCTGTTCCTCGTCTTCATGGGATTCGGGTTCCAGGGCGCGGCGATCCCGGGACTCCCCGAGGACGTCGACTATCTGCAGTACCTCGTGCCCGGGATCGTCGGCTTCACGATGCTGTTCGGGGCCTCGTTCGCCGGCCTCTCAATTCTGGCGGATCAGGATGTCGGCTTCCTGAAGGAGATCCTCGTCGCGCCCGTGAGTCGCACCTCGATCGTCCTCGGTCGGATCGCGGGCGGGTCGACGACGGCGCTCGTCCAGGCGCTCCTGATCCTCGGGCTCTCGATCCCGCTCGGGTTCGCACCTGTAAGCCTGCTCTCGCTTCCGATCGCGGCCATCTTCCTCGTGCTCCTCGCGATCACGTTTGTCGGTTTCGGGATCGCACTGGCCTCCCAGTTCAGCGACAGCGAGGGGTTCGGCCTGATCGTCCAGTTCGTCATCTTCCCGCTTTTCTTCCTCTCCGGAGCGCTGTATCCGCTCGAGGGGCTTCCGAGTTCGGTGCGGTATCTGGCGTACGCGAACCCGTTGACCTACGGGGTCGACGGCCTGCGAGGGGTGCTGGTCGGCACCTCGTCGTTTTCCGTCTGGCTCGATCTCGGCGCGCTCGTCGTCTCGTCGGTCGCGATGGTTGCGATCGGTGCAGCGCTGTTCCAGCGCGTCGAGGCGGTCTGAGCGCCGCCTGCTGTTTTATCACTCGGTTCCATGCGCGATGTCGCTCGAGGTCGCCTACACTTTGTCGGCGATCGGGAGGTCGTCGACGGCCCCGACGATCCGTTCGCGCTCGGATTTCGCGGCTTCCCAGTCATCGACCAGTCGGCTGCCGATCGCGCGCAGTTCCTCGTTCTCCAGTGGCTCTTCTTCCGGCAGCGCGCGAAGCCGCTCCTCACCCGTGTGCGTTCTGGCGTACTTCCAGTTCGCACCGCGAACGCACGTGGTCGGATTCCGATTCCGCGTGACCACCCAGGGGTCCGTCAACGTCTCGTAGTCGCCGCCCGCCGCCAGCGTCGAGACGAGTTCGGGCAGTCGGCGCAGGGAGAACGGCTCCGTCACGGTATCGGTCGGCCCGTTGGCGACGACCAGTGGCACCTGCGCGAGCTCTTCGTGCGGGTACCCGCCGTGGCCGTACCGGCCGTGTTCGCCGAACAGTTCGCCGTGGTCCGCGTGGATCACGAGCAATGGATCTTCGTCCATCTCCTCGAGATCGTCGAGCAACTGCGAGAGGAACGCGTCGGTGTGTCGAACCGTATCCTCGTATGCGTCCAGAAGCGCCGCGCGGAACCGCTCGTCGAACCAATCCGGTCGGCCGGCGTACATCCATATATTCGCCAGATACGTCATCACTCTCGAGCGGGAACGATACTCGTCGCCCGGGATGTAGGGGAGGTGCGGATCGACCAGGAACGACCACATGAAGTAGGGCTCGTCGGCGCTCTCGAGCCACGACGACAGCTCGTCGTAATACGTCTCCCACGACATGAACATGTCCTGGCCCTGCCACCAGTTGAGGGCCTGGACGAGCGCGTAACGGATCGAGTTATCCGGCTTCCCGCCCTCGATGAGCCCCGACGAGAGGTCCTCGTCCATGAAGTCTTGGAAGTGGTCGAAGCCGGCATCGAAGCCAAAGTGACTCGAGGTCCACGGATTCGCGGTGAACCCCGCCGTGTCGTACCCGGCCGCCGACAGCCGCTCGGCTATCGTCCGCTGCGAGCGGAGGTGCGACTGGATATGGGTTCGCATCTGTGCTTTGGTGAACTCCGTGCTCCCCGATCGCTCGACGGCGTGCGCCCCCGTCATGAACGTCGTCGCCGACTCGTGGGTCGCCGGCCCCGTCGCGATCGCGTTCTCGAACGCGAGTCCCTCGTCGGCGAGTCGCTCGAGGGTCGGCATCGATCCCGACGAGTCGTCCGCATAGCCACAGTAATCGAGTCGAAGACTGTCGACAGTCAGTAGGATAACATTCCGTTGATCGCCCATTCTGTCGAGAGGCTATCCGGCCACGATGATTAATACCGGTGTCGTATTCGGCAGCCTCAACGGTTTATACGCCGGATAATAATCTAGGTCGTGCGCCGATAGTCGTGTCATGGCTTCGAATCAGACCGTTGGGCTGGACCGCGATGACCACGAATCGATCGCACTCCCGTCGGAACTCGTTTCGCGGATCGAATCTCGAGTTCCCAGAAGCGACTTCGACTCGGCCGACGAGTACGTGACGTTCGTCGTCGAAGAGGTCCTGGCCACCGTCGAAGCCGAAACCGAAACGGACGACTACGAGGCAGAAGCGCAGGACGAAGTCGAAGCGCGCCTCGAGTCGCTTGGCTACCTCGAGAGTTAGCGATTCGTCACCGCCGGTGGCCCCGTTCGGGGCCGAGTCGGTCGAAGTCTGCTCGAAGACGGTCGCGTTCGCTTCGCTCGCGCCCCGGGACGTCCGTAATTTCAAATCTCGTTTCTGATCCTACTCGCTCGCGAGTTCGTTTGCGACAGAATGTGCGGACCGGGAGTGGTTCAAATCCCGCTATCGCGCATTTTCCCCTCACGTCCGTTTTCCGTGAGGCGATGGTCAACGAGCGTTCGGCCGACGTAGGGAGGTAAAAGAAGATATCCCATCCCGAAGACCATCGGACAAACAAAACCGAACAGGCCGATCAACCGGCGGTTTGCTGGCTGGCGTCGACGGAGATCACAAGGAGGAACGCGACGAACGATCCCGCGCTGGCAATGGTAAACCGTTGCGTCCATCGTTGAAGGCCAGCGGAGGTAGTCGTGGTGGGTTATGATGCACCGGATATGCAAGTATTTTGACCGGCACATATCCGACTACTTCACTTCGATGGGATTTATCATACGTTCGGCCTCCTGATCGATGGATGTGACAAGACAACCAGTGATCTCGTCCATGACGAAACCAAACCGGCATATATCTGATAACACCGAAAGCGGGAACGTCACAGGGCGGACTGTTTAGACCGGATGGCGGGTTGGTCTATCGCCCAGGTACATCACTGTTTGTCTCGGCCGCCGCACCACACGAGTCTGTATCCGTACCCTCGCCGCGACCCACGAGCCGGGCCCAGACGACCAATAGACTTGGAAGGACGAACACGCTTGCAAGGAAGGCGAAGACGATGGTGAGCGCAGTAATAAGGCCGAATGACTGGAGGAACGGAAGTATCGCGACGAGCAACACAGCGAATCCGCTGGCAGTCGTCACTGCACTCGAGAGCAGTGCGCCGCCAGTACCACTCACAGTCTCGTGCAGTGCCGCCGCGACTGTCTCCGTCTCCTCGAGTTCCTGGTTAAACCGTTCGCTGATGTGGAGACTATAGTCCACTCCGAGTCCGATGGTAAGTCCGGTGATCATGCCAGTGACGATATTGAACGGGATATCGAGCAGCGCCATCGTTCCGAGTACCCATGTCAGGGTGAACGCGACAGGAACGATCGTTATGACTCCGAGTGAGGCGCTCCCCTCAGTGAACCGGTAGGCAGCCGTAAGGACGACGAGTACCGACACAAGCGCGACCACCAGACTCATGAATGCTGTCTCCGCGAGCTGATCAGCCGTGATCTGGTTAACGATGGTGTCCCCCGTAGCGATCGTTGAAACGCCCTCGCCGTCGACGTCCTCAGCGATCCACCCCATCTGGTCACGGACGGTTTCGTCTTCAGCACTCCCGTCGACCATTACAACCATCCGAATCGCCCGGTACTCGCCGTCATCACGGTAGATGACATTCTCTGCCTCTTCGGGCGCGATTCGGTAGAGTTCTTCGTAGACGGTGGCCACGTTTTCGTCCGGAACACCATCGTTATTGGTGTCGGCGGCCGCGAGCGTCGCGTTGAACGAGTCGTTCTCCGCCGCGACTCGATCCATCACCGTTATCGGATCAGTGATCGCGGCCTCGCCGCCGGTGTACGTTTCCGTCGTATCCATGCTGCTGGCGTTCTTCCGCGCCGAGTTGAGGCGATCAAGCGTTGCGGGGTCGGCTACGTCACCCCTGACGAGTATCGTCGTCGTTGTATCCTGTCTCATAAAATCGGAGTCGAGCGTGTCAATTGCCGTTTCTGCCGTGTACGTTCCCGGTGCAATCGGGGCGGGTAAGTTCTTCAGCCAGTCGTCGGGGTTCTCCGCCAGGAAGTCGGACTGCTCAAAGCTAGCGTTGATCTCCGTCGCGCCGTAAACGCCCACACTACTAATAAGGAGTGCGACAACAATTACGACGTAGGGGGCCGTCGTTGCGAGTGTCGCACCGGTATCGAGGAGGCGACTGATTAATCCGGTCCCAGTCCCGACTGCCGGTTTCACACGGTCAACACCGCGGCTCTCGAGCAGTTCGTCGAGTTCGACCTTCAGCGCAGGGACGAAGACGCCGAAGATGAGTAGTGTGGCAACGATCCCGATCGCGCTAACGATCCCGAGTTCACGGAAGACTGACAGCGGACTCGTGAGGTTTGAAAGGAAGCCGATGACAGTCGTTGTAGTCACGTAAACGAGCGCGACACCGACACTACCGAGTGCGACGGCCATGGCGCGACTGGGTGCCGTTTCACTGGACTCGCGGGCCTCGCGGTAGCGCATCACGACGTGGAGCCCGTAGTCGATGGAAAGCCCGGTGAGAAGAACGAGAACGACGATGAACGGCTGGCTGAACGCGATGTCGAACCACCCCATTGCACCGAACGTCCACGCGAGGACGAGGACGATTCCGAGGAGTCCGAGCAGGATGTCGGGCAAGTCCCTGTAGACGACCACGAGGACGAGCAGGACGAACGCGACGGCCAGCGGCCCGACCAGCAGGACGCTGTCGACCATTGAGTCAATAATCTCCGTGGACACGATGCCGTCCCCGTAAATCAGGACAGACATAGAGTCGTCGTCCGGTGCGAGGTCTGTCATGGCCACTTGGGAGTCCTCAATCTCGTCGGGCGCGTCACCCGGCGCAAACGAGCCACCAGATGTCTCCTGGGATACCACGAGCAGCGTCGCGTTGGTTTCGGTTGATCCCCGCTCGTAATAGTCGGGCATGAACGCGAGCGCCTGTGTCGATCGACTCGTGTTTCCAGTAAGTACGTTGGTAGCGATTCCATCGACCTGTGACTCGTTCAGCGACCGGAGTTCGTCGATTTGAGTGCTGAGAGAGGGGTCGAGATTGCTCAGGCGCTGCTTGTCCTCGGAGAGGGCCGCGTACTCTTCGGCCAGTATACGTTGCGTGACGTTCCCGTCACCGTCTCCGGTCCCGTTTTGGCCGTCGGTAGTCGCGTTCTCATCAGTCGCCGCGCGACGCTCCTCGACGGCGTTCGTAAAGAGCGCGTACTCCGTCTCGGTGAGATTTATCGACGTGTTCGCGTTGACATCCTCGAACGCCGGTCGGATGCTGGCGTTCGGGTTACGAGCGAGCGAATCGAGGGTAGCGTCGAGTGTCGATTCCGTCTCGGCGAGTTCGCGCTCACGGGTTCGAAGCTCCTCGGCTTGGTCGTCACGGAACGCCGTAGTTGCGATCAGATTCGCGACGCTCCGCGTGGGGTCGTTCTCGACGAGTGTGTCGTTGACCGTTTCGTTGTTCCGTACTGTTTGCTCGTATTCGAGTATCGAAACGAGTGTCTCCTTGTCGAGGACGTCATCGTCTTGGACGATAATCTGTGCAGATGTCGTGTTCGTCGTGCCCGCAGAGAAGTTCCCCTCGGAGTAATCAAGTGCGTCAGCTTCGTCAGCATCAGTCTGGAACTGATCAAGCGAAGTCGAGCGTTCGACCATTGGGATCCCGGCGACAATAACGGCCGATGCGATGAGCATGACTGCGATTACGAGACGAGCGTTTTCCGTGATATGCTCGCTTATACCGGACATCATTGTGAACCCGTCCGTTGGTTTGATATTTCTGTGGTTGTTTGTGATTCGAGAAATACCAGCTTGTCCGTACCGTGGAAAAGACTATCGATAGCATAAAAGGAAACAACCCTGGATTCAGCTTGTAGTACGCTAAACGCCTCATGAGCGGTGATTTCCAGCATTATGTATGCGTGCGAGTCTATACCGGTTAGTCGTTAGTGCGAACCATTGAGCGTATCACGAATATATTAGTGACTGGTGTTATTCAGAACAATTCCTAACGAGGAGTTACCCTCAATGCCACACGCGAAACTCACGATCGATCTCCCAGAGCACATCTGGATTGGAGATCTCTCGGCTACCCATCCGGAGTTAGTGTTCCAAGTTGTCACGAGTATCGTCGGAAAAGACACCGGCATCGGACTCATCCGGCTTACCGCCACCGATCCGCTGCCGATCATTACCGACATTCAGGCCCGCGATGACATCGATAGCCTTGAACTGCTCTGGAAACACGACGACGAAGCGCTCCTCCAGATACAGACGTCGAACCCCCTCCCACTCCTCCCGATCTGGCGAGCTGGCGTTCCGCTCAAGATGCCGTTCGACATCCAGAACGGGCAGGCCACGTGGAACGTGACTACATCGGCCGACCGCCTTTCGAGCCTCCGTACACACCTTGATGATCTCGGAATCGGATTCACTATTGAACACATTCGTGATATTGATGCGAGTCAGGCGGATCGATTGCTAACTGACCGCCAGCAAGAGGTGTTGGCAACGGCCGCCGAAGAGGGATATTATCAGGCGCCACGGGAATCGACGTTAGGCGACGTAGCTGACACTCTCGGAATCGCAAATGCCACGTGTAGCGATGTTCTCCATCGTGCCGAGGGCCACATCATCCACTGGTTTATAAAGGAGCATATGGAAGTATAAAACCATCATCACGAGTACGTCGACAGACGCCTACCGTGGCCGTTAAAATCACATCGAAGAGTAGTTTCAGACAGCTCCAATGTGAGTTGACCGGTGCCAAACGTGGTGGTCTTCCGGCAGTTCGAGATGGGGCGCGCCGGGCTTCTCGTACTCCGCCGTTTTGAAGGCCTTCCGGACAGATTCGTGGACGATGTTCGCCTCGTTAAGTCGGGCGTTCCACTTCGTGACCGGATCGAACATGTCGACGACATCGATGGCCTGATGACTCTCCGTGCTCCGGAACCACAATGACTCCATCGACCTTGTCACGTTCATCCTGCATAAGCCCCTACCTCCGATTCCGCGAAAACCGGGGAACTGCTGACTATACCTCTAGTATGACTGAAACCTTTCATATTTATGGGACGGCTCCGGGGTGCGATACGCCAACCCACGTTGTAAGCTTCGAATGGCATGGTCGGGTCATTGCTGGAAACCCGTAAAACCAACGAGAGAAGGGCTGAGGCGTGTGCGGACCGGGATTTGAACCCGACTGCGAGACGGTCATCCTCACTTCGTTCGGACGCTGCGACTCGCGTGCTTCAAATCCCTCGTACGATTGCTGTCGCTCGCGAATTTGCTCGCGACAGCAATGCGCGGACCGGGATTTGAACCCGGGCCATGAGCTTGGAAGGCTCAGGTCCTACCACTAGACCATCCGCGCTAGAGACCCGAAATTACGGGCCATCTCGCGATTTTCTCGCGTCCGTACGTCGACTCAATGAGGGGCTTCTATAAAAAGACCTGGACCATGAACATGTGGCTCATGGCGATTCGGTGAGGCACGCATCTTGATATCTACGATCGGACGCAGGATAGGGCTCCCTCTACGGACTTCGATGAAGAACTCGCCGAGAAGAAAGGCGCTTAGAGACAGAGAGAGGATATCGTCATTTGACTTTTAGCCTCCCCTTCGCTTGCTTATGGACTTCTCTAATACGAAGATCATCTACGTCGAACTCCTCGTACTTCTCAAGGAGGAGCTCGGTGTCCGTCTCGTTAAAATTATGGCTAAAGCGGTGATCGCTTGCTAGCTTCTCGGCCGCCTCCTGTTCGAGTTCGGGATCTGCTTCTGCCTCTTTCTGAACGCGTTCTTTCATCCGAAGAAGCCGACTAACTCGATAGTGATCGAGCGCATTTTCTAATCTGTATTTCTCCTCCTCGGATAGGTACTCGCCATATTCCTCGAGTAGCTCTGTGGCTATCTCGTCCCGTTCTTCCCGCTCTTCGTCATCGATCGAGGAGAACATACTCCCAGGATTTCCGTTTACCTCATCCTCCGGTTCGAGAATTGCTGCATGGAACGCGCCGTTATGCTCAAACCCGATACCCGGATAAGCGCTCTCACTTGCTGTTCCATCGGCAAGATAGAATTCGGAAACACCCTGATTTCGAGCTTTCTCGATAACTCGGGCGAGGTCAGTAGAGGCGAGCTGAATCCCTAGCGTCGGCATCTCCTTTACCTCCCAGACCGTTGTCTCACCCTCCTCTAAGGCGGCTTTCGCCTCATCAAGAGTCTCGGCAACAGACCTCATATCCGAAACCGATGTGTTAGAGTAGAATAAAGACCGTTATTGATAAAGTAGACTCTCAGGAGCGGTAGAACTACCGGTTTACTAAACCTCGCCGTCTACCATGTTTCCTCAGAGGGTGTCCATTACCATGGAAGCTGATATCCGGTTTTCCGTCGATCCATTCCTAACTCGGACGTACTAGATCCCTATACGTGAGAGTGCAGAATAGAGTGGATTTCCACCTCCATACGATTTAGCCAATCGATTCGAATTTCAATTTCTTAAAAATATATCATAGGCCCCTTTTTGTATGAACCATAATATGGAGAATATAAGTGGGGATGAAGCAATCCGATTCCGAATCTTCATGCTGCTTATAACTATATACTATACAGGTGTGTTAAAAATGAATTTATGGGTTGATCCTGCAGAGATAGAGCTGAAATCATAGCTATGAAAAATCGGCAAATCGGTCCGCGAAAGAGAGACTGACAGGCTTCTTTAGGTAGGTCGGCATGACCGTCGTTCCGAATACCTCCGATTGGTCCTTGTGACGAACCACTCCCTACCCGGCATCACCTATACTCACCATATGAGTTTTATAAGTGCTTTTATGGTTAGAAATTGGAAGATTTCATGCTGAAGTCACACAGCGGGAAAGTCAGGGCTTACAGCCCGAGAACCGTCTAGCACTTTCACTCATGGCCCGAGGGATAGCAGCACCTCCGTCAGTGAAAAGCCGACTCAAGAAAATTCGGCGGAGGGATTGGGGTCGCCTATCACTGATACTCGCTTTCGTGTCCCCTGTGGATTACTCGCCTCGTCTGGAGATGAGACTCTGAAACCGTATCGAAGCGTTCTCGTTGTCGGTTTCTCGGCCGTCCTTCTAGCATATACTCGCCTCGAAACACCTCTGCCTAACCCGAGGTAGGATGGATGCCGTCTTTCGTCGATCGAATCCGTTTCTCTCCCGACGCCGTCCTCAAAGGGAGGAAAGGAAGTGGTGCCCGTAGAACGGGCGCTATAGGCATCGAGCTCTTCCGGACCGGAGACCTACTACTATCCCATGAAACCGTACTCGGCCTCTCTCTGCATCGCCTATGCGCTTCTCTCGGGACGACACATCCGACATGGTCGGTCCATTCACAGCTCTCGAGTGTCGCTCGATGGACGACGAAGCCATGTGCCGCGTTGTGAGGTCGTTTCCGCCCGGGTGGTCGAGAAGGACATCCATAGGACACGAAGCGACTCGATGATGAGTGGTGGCCTCTTATCGCCGGTCTCGGCTCTCCCTTCTCCCTCTCGACTTACGTTTCCGTGTCGAGGCTTCACCGGAGCTCCCGAATCAAAGACGCTGCCTCGAGGGTAGGCGGGGCAGTAATCAAACAAGAGTATCCCCTGTATCGCCTAAGCGCCCCTCTCTTGCATCGGTCGATAGTGCGACGTCGCTCGCTCAAGGCGATCGCGAAGTTCGAACCAAGAACGGAAGGTGACCGAACGTCTGTAGTCTCGGCTGCCGAAACCGGACCATCTCAAGAAAACATGACAGTGCTCGACCAGTGCGAGTCAGTCGGAACATCACACTCGGCCACAACGTCCATCCAGAGCTATTACTCATCGAGTTCAGTTCGCGGTCAAGCCTCGATACAGATCGTCGATCCTGAGTCGAGTCTGGATGGATCTCTGTCGAGGTTCTGATCGAGAGTACTCTCGAGACAGAATCCGACGGTGAAAGAGATCCAGCGACACCGTTGACCGATCCCAATTCATGCCAACTCTACGATCGCTGACCGGGACTGGTCTCTCGCTGGAGACGGTACTTGCACGTAGAGTCTCCGTATAATACCCGTATCTTATCTATACTTTTGGGAAAAACTGCAGTCGTGAGGATATGGCAAATGAACCCACGCCACAGGACTATGGCGACGGAGGGGTACAAGAGTACGACGAAGGAGCGATAGACGATAGTAACGGGATCTCATGGACGATGGGGATTACGGCTGCCGTGATGGGACTCATCATCGGCGGCTTTGGGGCCTGGGCGACAAGTAACCTCGGTGTCGCTCTTCCGGTCTTTGTCGTCCTCTGGGCGGGTGCGACCTACTACCTTTATCAGAAGCCGATTCCGAGTGCAGCGATCGGCTCCGGTCTCTGGGTGACTGCACTTGTCATGTTGCTCACACCGGTCTTGTTCTACCTTCCAGTCATTCTCGAGGAAGGGAGCGGAGAAAGTGCTGAAGCAGCGGGCACATTCATTGGCGGCATTCTCGGACTCGTCATCTGGGGCATCGCGTTTGCTATCGGCGCGATCGTCGTCGCCGCAATTGGTTGGGCCGTCAAGCGACGAGCAAATACGAAACTCGAGAGTAGGTCCTCCTAACGGGTCTGCCCATCCGAAGAGGAGTGCACAGTTCCTGATAACGTCTTGTTCCGTTTGTATCGACGCATGTTACTGTTATAGTGTCTTATAGAGAATATTTAGCCTTACTTCTCCTATCCGTCGCATGGCGAGTGAACCCGAGCGGATGCGGATCCTTGCCCAGTGTGACGACTGCGGGAACGTCTATACGTCAGAGCGACTCCCCGATGGCACGATTCAACCGATCGGCCGCAAGTGGGGTGTCAATGTGGCTCCATCTCCTTTACCGAGCTCGAGGGGAGATAGAGATAGATGAGTAAGAATGCCGACCGTATTCACAGTACTCAGAACCGCGGTTGAAAGAGGAGATCCCGTAAGAGATCCCCCGCCGAGTCTATCGGGACAGACTCAGTACGCCATCGTCCAACGTCGGTATGTCGAGTGATCGGTTCCATTCCGAGACGGTCGCAATGATCTGCCTCCGGTAGTAGCAGATCAGTACAGTGTTAACGGGATTCATGGGTAGGAGTTGGGCCGTCTACCGCAGGCACACCAACCCGCTCTTCGATAGCGGTGTTTAGTTGGCTGCTCCCGCCCCACCACCGTCTTGGAGATCGCTGTAGGTCGTGCAGTTCGGGCAGCCATAGACTTCGCCGTCGACACCGAATACACGAATAAAATCCTGCGTGATATACGCATCACAGTCACCACAGCGAGGCATGTGTTATTCTACCATGTTGATCCACCTATAGCCGTTATGGCCGAGACAAGGCACCTCCAGGAGACGTTACACGAGACTATAGGCAATAGTGATCGCCCACTGCATCATTTTCGGCGATCTCCGCATGTAGTGATAACGCCCTGCTCACACCGCCATGGATACAGTTACTACGGAGAGGGCATGATGGCTATCCCTTTCCCCTTCACAATTCGTGTTACCTTTCCCCATAGCTATTATGCCCGAGGATGACATAGAAGAATTATCACACTCGAAACTAGAAGCGATCAGTACAGGTGTAAGCTGTATTGGCTATTAGTAGTGAGATGATCAATAGTTTAATTGATTTGTGACCTTTGGGGTGCCGCAAAGATGAATAACTCACAACTGGAGGTTTCACCCACACTTCTTGAGCGGCTTACACAGGCAAGTCGAGTGGATCAGTTCGTTAATGCTCTACCAATATCTATCGGGTATCCTCCATATCTATACGTATTAGTCTTCATTTTGCTTGATGGCGTGATACTGAATACATATACTCATCTGACGGGTGGAACTCACGCCGTTGTACGGAACCCGTTCCATATTGCGCTATATCTAAGTATTCTGCTGGCAACGGTTGGTGTAAAATATATGCACAACGGGCACGTGGACGCTATGTCTGTCTTGGTTGAACGAGGGATCTGCGATACAAACCAAGCAGACGACTACGCGCTATCACTCCGTACTAAACTGTTCTTCTACGTAATTGGAATTATAATATTCTTATCATACCAGGCCTTCGTTATCGGCATCGATACGGTTGTTCAGGCCCAGGGTATCGCTGGAATCGCTTTCACCCTCGTATTATTACCTGGATGCTATCTTCCGGTTGCGATTGACTTCGTCAGCGAGTATGCTACACTCCACCTTCTCATTCCGCGCTGGCTACGTAGACAAGATGTTGGTCTTTTCTTTTTCGACCCGCATAATATGGGTGGATTTCATCCAATAGGTTCCTTATTGAAAAACTCGTACTACTTCTACACAGGCGGATTGCTATTTTATTTACTGTTTTATTATGGGGTATTTATAACCCCACTGGAAGGAAGCATCGCTAACTCCCCTGATGTGGCGGAGGCAACAATGTTCACGGTCCTCTGGTTATTCGGGTTAATCACGATTTCATATTCGATGTATGAAATCCACAAAATAATGAAGTCAGAGAGGGAAGCACAGTTGCGAACGATAGAGAAAGAAATTCACGACATAATTGATAACCCACACGATATCAGTAACGCGGAGATAGCTGATCAGGACCGACTCGACGATCTTGAATATCGTCTCGGACAGGTTCAAGCGACCAGCGAGTATCCTACTACATTTACCATGTGGACCCAGATCGGAATTAGCGTGTTGCTTCCTCAGGTTTTACAAATAGCGTTACAAAATACTATTTGATAGCATATTTTGCAGAGAATATATCATATTCGCAACAGCTCTTTGTGAAGTGTTCTATAACACCCTCGTTATGGCCGCTAATGGTCCTATCCAGACAAAATTAGCTTCTCGACCACTGTTTTAGGGCCTCTCTTGTCCGACCCTACCTTCTAGAGTATCTGATCTTCTGTCTAGACGCGGTGGTACTAGTGAAGAGCCAAACTCAAGATTGCGGAAGGTGAGATAGAGAAGTAGCCTTATCCACATGATAGTGGACGAGAGGATGTGCACAGACGGAAGGTACTGTTTGCTGGTGGGATTGCTTTGACGACCGCGCTCGCAGGATGTAGCGAGAGCGAGCCATCAAACCGGGAAACCGGCGGTACGAACACCAGTGACGATCAGAATGGAAACGGTGGGGGTAACAGTAGTGGCGATACAAGCGGAAGCGGAGAGAATCCAGTAAAACTACTGAATCATGAGTGGTATAATGAGGGACAGTTTAGTTCTGGTGTGCGGGGACAGGTAGAGAACGTCTCCGGTGAGACCCTTAGCTACGTGGAGGTGGCGGTCTACTTCCTCGATTCCGAGGGTGTTCAGTTCTCAGAAGGCCTTGATAATACGAACGAACTTGCAGCCGGTCGGGTATGGGAGTTCGACGCCATGTTTATGGGGGAGGATCCAAGCCGGGTCGACAACTACGAAATTGAGACGAGTGTAAACAACTACTAAAAATTCGAGTCGTATAGACGAATCAACATGTTTCTTTCGGCGGCCGCCTACCATTCTTTCCGACTGAACCCGAGTACGTCGCGAGAGAGACTCATTCAAGGGAGATGGTAAGCTCCATCCGTAGGCTTGTCTTCCGGTCTATCGTGCCTCACTCTCTACGAGATCTGCGATCGCCGCCTGTATGACCGGCACCCACTCGTCCTCTTCGACCGTCCGCTGCGCCCAGTGAAGCGAGATCACGACCGGGATCGAACTATCGAAGGGGCGCTCGCCGTACTCCTTTGTCACACGGACTCGCTTCGCCTTCCACTCGGGCACGCCGAACTCCTCGAGTGTCCGTCTCGTCGCTTCCTTCCCGAGAGTAACGATACCGATCGGCTCGATGGCCTCGAGCTCTCTCCGGAGGTAGGCGCGGCAACACTCGAACGCCTCCTCCGTTTCGGTCTCGGGAATCCCTCGGTGTTCGTCGCCCTTCGTCGGGCATTTAATCGAATCTGTAATCCATACATCCTTGAGATTGAGCCGTGTTTGCTCGAGTAACCGGTCGATCATCCGGCCACCCGAGGCTTCCGCGAATCGCGGCATCCATTCCTCGTTATACGTTTCCCAACCCTCGTACTCGTCCCAGTCGACGAGATGGCGTGGTTCCTCGGTTACAAAGACGAGCTCGCCGTTCGGATTCCCGAGCCCTGGATTCACGAGTGCGCCCACCTGTTCTTCTTGAACTGGACATTCCGAACATGGACCGTTCCCCTGTTTGGCATTCTGCTGGATGCGGTATAGGTATTCCATGACTCTCATCCCATACATATGATACGATATCTACACACATGGTAGTGTTGCATATTATACCAGTAAAATATGATATAAGGAGAGAAGGACCCATTTGCCAGCGAGAACAGCCTTCCTAAGAGCCTTCACCCACACTCATGCCAACAGCTAGAAGAAGGTCCATTTTCGAGTAACAGGAGATAAGAACCATGTCACCATCAAACTTCACGCGAGAGCTTCGGGAGTTACAGGGGGTCACACGAGTCGCTGAACTCGAAGATGGACTTCTGTTGATCGATGGGACAAAGACAATCCTACTCGCGCATGGAGGTCCTAGACGTGGAAAAGACCGGTCTGACACACGGTTAGAGGTAATCGAGGAGGAGTTTGACGCGGCAGATCACCTATTAGCGTCGATCGAGGGTGCAGTTCTTGAATTGAATGGCACACTCGCCGATTTCGAGATTTCCTATTTTCCGTCCTATCTAGGTGGCGTCGAACGGGAGGACCTAACTACTGCTATAGATGAGCTCATACAAGGGAGTCTCGACCAAGAGCCACTTCCGAGGGATTATCTCTCGGCGACCGAGTGCGATAACGCTATCGCGCTCTTTGAACAGGTGCTGACCGCGAACCTAACTACCTACTACACTCCACAACCGGTTGCATCTCTCGCAGCAAACTGGGCAACAGCCGGAGAGAGAAATTCTGTGATCGATACCTCCTGTGGAAGCGGAGAACTACTTACGGCAGCGGTCGATGCGATTGGTGACCCGACGCACGCCCTAGGGATTGATCGGAATGGACTTGCGTGCGCGATAACCGAGACACGAGCCCGTGAGCAAGATATTTCAAATTGTCAGATTCGTTCTGCGGATTTCTTTGCTATACTCGATAGAATACTCCCAGACCCCCATCAATCTCTTAATCAATCCATCACGTCTAACAACAAGAGTTCCTCGATTCCGAGAGATGGATTTGACTGTGTCTTCGCCCATCCGCCGAAAGGACGTTCCACAAGGAAAGACACACAGTATTACGATAGTGAGACCGAACAATTTTCGCGAATTGAACATCGGTTCGTAAATGCTGCATGTCGGTTACTCGCCGATTCGGGACGGGGTTGTTTCATTCTCCCGGCCCGCTCGATTCGGAAACTTCGAGAACGAGTTCTGCCAGACGGAGTTACGCTTAAGCGGCTTATCAAACTCCCTGAATCCTCTTTTCCCGTAATTGGAGTTGAACCAGTTCTAGTATATGTTGAGCGGACATCCGATGACACCGGATTGGGAATTCTAAATATAACCTCGTACAAGAATCTTGACCAGATATGTGGAGCGATACACTCGATATCGGTCGCTGATGGGCTTGATGGCGTTGATGCTGTTTCTGTCGAACCCGACCTCTCTACCACGACTGTCCACACGCTCCTTGAAGCCCCCGGTGCGGCTCCATTTTTTACCGGTGATTTTCCGACACTTGAGGACGTCACTGATACCATCGCGGGTGGGATGATCACTGGTCACAACCGAGCATTCTACTTTAGCGAATCGGAGAAAGTAGAATCAGAAATCCAAGACCGCTTTTTTACTCCGGTAATTAAATCGATACCTGAAGAAGGTGCAGTCACTGAGGAGCACATTGACCGCTATCTTTTCGATCTTCGTGAGTTCGTCATAGATCACGACCTTAATGAGCGCGATGCCGAAGAGGTAGGCAGTGCCCTCGCGAGCGTTGATCCAGCAGCTGCCACCTATCTTGAGGAAATGATCGCCCCTGCAATGGTAGAACGTGTGAGTCTGGATAGTGTGTTCCCCCGTCCAACATCGCTAGCAAATCCGGACCTCGTCACAAAACACGCTGCGTCCGAAATTACATGGCACCGAGTCAAAGTCAACGCCGATGAAGTGCTCTATGACAGAACAGTAGTAGGTATCTCATGCCGTGACTCCTCCGTCGCAGATGCCCTTTTGACGCTTTTGAATACGCCCTTCTACCAGCGACTGACCGAAACCCAATTACCGAATGTTAACGCGGATTTCGTCCAAGTCCAGATCCAGCAACTTCAACAACTCCCGATTCTCCTTAACTATCTCGATAAGGAAACGTTCGATCAACTCCAGTCGCTTAGCCCGTACGAATCCCAAGAATCGCGAGAGACGGCCCGCACGATCATTCTCGAGGGTATCGATGCCTCTTATCGTAGTGTCGTTTCCGATACATACGATGCCGTATCGCCACTATCCACGCTCGCCGGCTATGAAACGCAGATCGAACAACTCAGAACAGCACTTAATCAGGTCGCTGAGGATGGCGATATTGATGCCCCATCGATCAATGAAGAAATAATTTACCGGCTAGAAGAAACATTCCGGTCGGCAGAACTCTTCACATCTAGAGAACAACTCGTTGCAGAGCTATTAACGGTTTATTCCGAAGATCGGTATTGGTCATTCATGGGTGGGACCGTTTCGCAGTTCGAGGGTATGCTTCAGGACTACATCGAAAGTACCGGTGGTGAGGTCGAATCTCGGGAGACAGACGAAGGTAATACTCGTCTCGAGTATCAGTATCAAGGAGATTGGAAGCCACTCCGTTTGAAAATACTTCTTGACGATTTCTTCAGTGGTGATCTGCTAAACGTGATGCAAAGTGTTCGGGAACAACGAAACAAAATCGCACATGGACGACTTCTAGAAGAGCCGGAGGGCAACGCAGACATAATTCTTCTCTCGTTCTTCGTATTCACCTATGCACTGCTGAACGAGTATAATGAATATCTCGGTGCCGAGAAGGCGCCAAGGTAGCCGTATCCGCTTAAATGAGGGGAAGAGTCGGTTTCTATTCTTCATTCGCGCATATAGAGACTTAGTACGCCCGAGCTAGGAAGAATGGGGGGCTTCTATTTTGAACCGGATATTTATATCAAATGTTGTATATTCAGGTAGTAGGATCGAAGTGACCCCACTACCACAAACTGTTAGTAAACTAATCTGGTATCCTTGTCTAATCGATGACGACGAAAGCGGAGCTCTGGGAGGACTGGATCGAGCGGACACCTCTTTCGAGTATCCGCTCGTCGGAGACACCAGATCCCGTCCCGATGATCGACACATCCGGTACGGAACTCGAGACGACTGACGAGTTCGATAACTATCGGTATGGACGGGGTGATGGGCAGTATTTGTACTTCCTCTATCTCTTAGACGAGCCGGCGGCGGACGCGAGCGATATTATTCCGGTCTATATCGGGGAGACAAACGGTGTTACCTCACGACTCTATCAGCACTTTAAGGAAATTCGTGAGGCTTTCCCGACCGATGCATGGGAGGACGACGGCTCGTGGGGAAGCTGGTCGAAATATGACCACATGGCCGCCGTCTACGAACACGCCGAGAGTCCCCTCTATGCCTGGATACTCGACGTCGAAGAGCTCGATACGGGGCCATACGGAACCTCGCCGTATCGGCAGGAACTCGAGGCAAAACTCGTCGGGCTCGTCCATTCACAATCGCGGTTCGAACGGGAATTCGCGAATCGGAATTCGTTCCGAACCGGGTCGCACTCGAGATGGGGAAAGTAGGTCCGGCGTGGCTTTCCGGTGCCGATAGCTACGAACCGACATCGCTCTCGCCGACCTCCGACGGAGAGCGAGGAACCTGAGCCGGCGGACGTTATCCCACGCTATCTCGGAAAGGCGGAGGCCTACGGGAAGAAGAACGAGCTAAGCGCGAATTTCGAAGAGATCGCCTTTGATCGGAATCGAACGGGAAGCTTCGCCCGCTGGGGCGACGGCGACTACTGGCATATCGGCGAACTCTCGAACACTATGTTCGGCCGAGATGATCTAAAACTCGCCTGGGCGAGTGAACTCTTCGAATCGGGGACACGGAGACTCAAGGAGCAGACCTACCTCTGGATCCGTGCATGGGATCCGGCCACGTATCAGGGTCCGTACGGATATGAGGCCTATCTCGCCGAGGCGGAACCACTTCTTATCGGGCTCGCACAGGATGCGTATCCGTCGAAGCTCCTCAACTATTCCGGGGCCCCCGATGACGCCCCGGTGAAGACAAGAGAGCACCACTTCGAATCCCTCGCGGAGTGATTCTCAATGGGCTCTCGCCGTTCTTACCGCCTATTCCTAACTCGCACGTACTAGAGCCCTATACGTGGGAATGAAGAATGGAGTACGAATCTCTCCGGATCTCGCTTCACGGTAGGTTCCACGGATCGCCGACGGGTTCTTACTCCACCTACCTTCTCTTCTCTCGAAAAGTCATAACATTCGTAGGCATTCTTCCTCGTTCTATGTTAACAAAGAACAAAGGCCCAGCTCATGTCGGAGACCGTAATGGCAGAAACGATCGATCGAGAGACGGCCGAATCGCTAACCCCGTTCGAACCCATCAAGAGTTATGAATCGTTTGAGAAATATCTCGCTCGTGCAGTCTCGATGCGCGTCGTGAGCTATTGTACCTCCCCGAAGATGCTTCTCGAACTCTTCGAGGAGTACGAGCTTCGCGAACTCGAAGTAATAGTGGGCGAGAAAACGGACTTCCGGGAGGAGATTAAATCACCGGAGGTCGCGAAGCGGCTCGAGGAGCTCAAGCGAGACGGAAAACTACGGATTTTCCTTGCTCCCGACCGCGATCTCCATTCGAAACTCTATATAATCGAGACTACGGACGGCGAAACTATTATTTTAAACGGCTCGCCGAATCTCACGAAGACGGCCTGGTCCGGCCATTATCAGGTCAACTGTATAGATGAATTCGTAGTCGAGAAGGAGTCGGAGTACTATCAAAAGGCAGTAGACGCGTACCGCGAGCATCGAGCGTATTGCGATGAGGAGCCGTTCCTCGAAGATCTCACCGAAGAACTCGAGTCGAGTGACGAGCCGGATAACGAGATAATCGATCGGTGGCTCGCGGTAAACGAAGAACCGAATACGAACGAAGTGCGGCAGTTCCATGGAAAGGTTACGCAGCAGCTCGGGGAGATGGGTCCCGAGATCGAGGCGGATGAGACGATCCGGGAATCGCTACAGGAGTACGAGGACCACACACGGGAGAAAGTGAAAGACGATTTCCGGAACTTCGAGGTGGCGATTACCGATACGACGTTTCAGGCGAGTCTCGGCGAGTACGGCCGAGCGGTCAGTGCGACGTATGATATCCCGAAAATGTGGGTTAGCGATGGCGAAGTCCACCTCGTCACGCCGAAGGGGCGATATATTTCGATGACCGAGCCACTCCCCGCCCCCGAGGAAGTAGCGGCCGGACTCGAGAATGTCCACTCTTATCTCGAAACGGTCGATAGGTACGCGCAGACGGACAATGCCATGGCTGCTAAAGCGCATCTCTATGAAGCTCTCTTATACTTCTTCTGGGCTCCGTTTATCAATCAGTACGCGAGTGCGTTCGGTGCAGACCAGGTCGGTGGGATCGAGAAGAGTCTCCCCTTCCTCTACATTCATGGCGAGCCGAACGCCGGGAAGGGGACGTTTCTCGAGTTCGCGCTTCGGCTTATCTCCGAGAACACGGTTACGAAACCGATCGATGGAACACAGATCTCGAGTAAGACACCGGATGCAGCACGGGAACCGATGACCGCATTTCCGGTCGCGTTAGACGACATCGAGCGTGAGATGTTTAATCGACTCGGGGGTCTTCGGAATTACTGGGAAGAATGGAACGGCGGGCTCTTTCCGGCGCTCGTGCTCACGAGTAACGAGAATAAGCCGAAGGACTGGTTCATGAAGCGAGCGAAGATGGTACATTTCAAACTCATGTTCCCGACGGTAACCGAGGCGTGGTTAGACACCCGCGAAATCATTGAGGCGGAAAATGACCTCTTCAAATGGTTCTCCCATCGATTCCTTCGGGAGCCGATCGAGATTACGGAGTTGAAGGATACCCAAAGTAACCGGGACGATATTCTCGCCCCGGTCCGGAGAACATTCCACGAACTCTATGAGTACGCTAACGAACAGCCGCCGGACTACTTTCCGGAGCGACCAGCCGAATGGGAATATGATGTCGGTCGCGATCGATGGCAAGATGGCTATGAGAACGACTATTTCGAGCTCGCCCGTCGAAATGGGCAAATCGTCGCCTCCTTCGATGACACCTTCGCGGGCTACGAGATTGATAATCGATTTAAACAGAATCTGCCACAACATATCCGAGCTACACGAAGCGGATCCGATATTTGGATTACGTCTGATGCCGAGTTCGAAGAGTGGTTCGAGAGGGAGGTGAAGGAATCGGACCGCGATCTCCTCTCCCGGTTTCGCTCCCGAATGGGGATTTGAGCGGAATTTATATTCCGACTTAGAGAGCTGGCCGTAGATAGGGATCTATCGTTCCGTTTCTAACTCCCGCGTACTAGGCCTCTATACGTGGGAATGAAGAACGCCTCAGATGTCTTTTAACCGGGTAGGCTCCAGGAAAGCGGACATACTATGAAAATCGAACCGTTCTTTGATCTCTTTGAAAGAGTACGTGTCAATGATATCTACGCCTTGGCGGTTCTCAAGCCTACTTCCATCGAGTAATCGAGGCCGAGAAGCAGTATATCTCCTCCTCGGAACCGTTGTTTTCACTCTCGGTACGCTCGCCATCGGGTGGCTCCTCTACACGCCGACGCGGAATCTCCCGCTTCTTCTTAGTACGCTCGCCGGGGCGCAAGCGGCGTTCTTCGGGATCGTGTTCGCGATCACCGTACTCGGAATTCAATTAGCTACGGACCGATATTCGCCGCGGCTTGTCTTCCTTTTCATCGATGACTGGCCTTTCCGGCTCACGTTCGGCGTTTTCGTTGCCTCGATCGGACTCGATCTCTTCCTACTTTCGCAGGTGAGTTCGACGCCTTCGCGACTACTTGCCGCCGGTGTCGCCGCTACCGGCGGCCTCGCACTTGCATCCACGTTTATACTCTACTGGTTCGTTCGGTCGACGCTCGCGCAGAGTACACCGGAGGGGCTTATCGATGCGATTGCCGACGACCTCCCTCCCTCGAACTACCTCGGTGCAACAACCACAGCAGAGCGAAATGATGAGCCACACCCCCTCCACCGACTCTACTCCCTCACCATGGCCGCACTCTCCCAGGGGGAATCCGAGACGGCATACCGAGGCGTGGAGACGATCGACGAGGTCGCGACGGATGGGCTCGAGGAGATACAGACGTATGAGAACGACATCGACGACGCCGAGATCGAGACCGCGTTCGCGACGGTGCAAGAGGAGTACCTCCCGGAGATCGCCCTACATGCGTACGAGAAGGAGGAGCGTCGAACGGCGACTCGGACGGTCGATGCTCTCGACGAACTCGGTCGAACTGGACTCAAGGGCGATACAGAATCGGTAACGCGCTACTCGAGTGAAGGGCTCTCCGAGATCATCGACGAGACGCCCCTCGTCGTCGACGGGAATACGCTTCGGAACTCAGCGGCCGAGTCATTAGGCGATCTCCTAATGGACTC